>CABUWB010000067.1 GCA_902495025.1 uncultured Eubacteriales bacterium | reverse complement strand
TATTAGCCTCAGCCTATCGGCTGATTCTATGCAAAAGCCTTGCTTTTGCATTATACTACTCATAGGCGGCTAAAGCCGGCCTATTTCGTACCATATTCGGTGAAAACAAAGCCTTCAGCCTTGTTTTCTTTGCGAATATGGTATAATAAACTGCTATGAAATTTTAAGGAGGTAATTTATGAGAAGTATTTTAAAAAAGTATACCGAAACCAGCCTTATTTTACGAATTTTGATTGGCTTGGTTATAGGTATAATTTTGGGTCTGGCATTGCCTAAGCTGACCTTTGTGGGGCTTTTTGGTGATGTGTTTGTAGGTGCGTTAAAGGCAATTGCACCAATACTGGTGTTTGTGCTTGTAATAAGCTCGCTTGCCAATGCAGGGGAGGGCATAGGCAAAAAGTTCAGAACGGTAATAGGACTTTATATGTTAAGTACGCTGCTTGCCGCTTTTGTTGCGGTTATGGCAAGTAAGCTTTTCCCTATTACGCTGAAACTTACCGGCGAGGTTGCAGAGGGTGCTGCACCAAGCGGTGTGGGCGAGGTGCTAAAGTCGCTTTTGCTTAATATTGTTACAAACCCTGTTAAAGCCATAATGGAGGCTAATTATATGGGCGTGCTTTCGTGGGCTGTAATACTGGGTCTTGCACTTAAAATAACTGCGAACGACAATACAAAACAGGTATTGCAGAATGTGTCTGACGCTGTTACAAAGGCTGTGCACTGGATAATTAATCTGGCTCCGTTTGGTATTATGGGCCTTGTGTTTACATCTGTTTCAGAAAGCGGTATCGGCATATTTACCGATTATGGCAGGCTGCTTGCTCTGCTTGTTGGCTGTATGCTTGCGGTTGCACTTATTGTTGACCCGTTTATTGCGGCAATATGCTTAAGAAAAAATCCATATCCGCTTGTATTTAAGTGTTTTAAGGAAAGCGGTCTTACGGCATTCTTTACAAGAAGCTCCGCCGCAAATATACCTATCAATATGGCTCTTTGTGAAAGACTGGGTCTTGACAGGGATATGTATTCTGTTTCAATTCCTTTAGGCGCTACAATTAATATGGACGGTGCGGCAATTACCATTACCGTTATGGCACTTGCGGTTGCAAATACCATGGGTATACAGGTGGATATACCTACGGCGCTTATTTTAAGTGTGCTTGCTGCCCTTGCTGCGTGCGGCTCGTCGGGTGTGGCTGGCGGCTCTCTGCTGCTTATCCCTATGGCATGCTCGCTCTTTGGTATCGGCAACGATATTGCCATGCAGGCAGTTGGCGTAGGTTTTATAATAGGCGTTGTTCAGGACTCCTTTGAAACTGCAATTAACTCCTCGGGTGATGTGCTTTTTGCAGCAACAGCAGAGTTTATGGAGTGGAAAAAAGAAGGACGAGAAATTAAGTTTTAATAATAAAGGCGGATGTATATTGCCGCCTTTATCACATAAAAATGTAAATGGACTCTACCGTTTACATAAATAAATGTGCAAACCTAATCTGGTTTGCACATTTTTGTTGTTAATTATTATCTTTTATTACAACGCCGCCGCTTGGTGGGGTTGTGCTGTTTTTAACAGCCTCAATATCCGAAAGTACCCAGTCAAACTCACCTGTTGTAACAATAAAGCCGCAGTATTCACACTTGCCTGCGCTTGTAATGCTTGTAGGTGCGCCGCAGTGAGGACACGCAACAACGGAGTTATTGCTCTTTGCAGGGTCAGTTTTAACACCTGTCTTACGCATAAAGGTATACAGATATTTCATGTGGCAGTCCTTATTTGGGTCGCCCTTGAGTATTGCACCTGTATTTGCGTCCTTGATATAGTCTACCATACGGGCCTGAATAAATACTGTAAGATACTCGTATTCATTATCCCTTACATACCTGTAAAGGTAGGCATTGCTGATGTTTATACGGTCAAGTACATTGATACGGTTGTTTTCAATATACTTTTTAATCTGCATTTCGTGCTGTCTGTAAAGCTCTTCCTTTTCAAAAGGTCTTGCCTTTTCAAAATCACGCTCTGACCACGCATTCTGAAGGGTGAAAAATACCTCCTTAACCCAGCTTTCAAATTTATCACAGCTGAAGTTTTCATCGTTCTGTCTGATGGCAGAGGAAATTTCCTCGGTATAGTCCTTTAAAGACGGAACAGAAGGCTGTGCTGTTCTTTGTGGTGTGCTTG
This sequence comes from uncultured Eubacteriales bacterium, assembly GCA_902495025.1. Taxonomy (GTDB): domain Bacteria; phylum Bacillota; class Clostridia; order Lachnospirales; family CAG-274; genus CALWRD01. The sequence goes on along the minus strand of CABUWB010000067.1, from coordinate 6,325 downwards.
TGGATTGTTTCTTGCTGCGGCTCATATAGATAGCAACAATAATAATTACAATTATCAGTTCCTTTACAAAGCCACCAAAGTCAAAGCCCGAGCCGCCACTCATGGGGATGTATACCCTGCTGCCTCCATAGCTTCGGTCACTGTCGTAATCATAATCGTAATCGTAATCATAATCATAATCATAGCTGTCATAGCCGCCAAAGTCATAATCGCCGCCTGTATCATAGTCATTAAAATCGCCGAGGTCAGCACCTACGGAAGTAGGTATTGCACATACAATAAACACAAAAAGCAGAGTGATAAATAAATATAATGCTTTTTTCATGTTTTACCTCTTTTTAGTTTGCACTTTTACCACATTCGGAGCAGAATTTGCCTGTGTTTACTGTGCCGCACTCACATACCCATTCGCCCGCAGGCTTTGGTTTGCCGCATTCAGAGCAGAACTTGCCTGTGTTTGCTGTGCCGCACTCGCATACCCACTCACCGGCAGGCTTTGGCTTACCACACTCTGAGCAGAATTTACCTGTGTTTTCGCAGCCACATTCACATTTCCAGGTGTTTGCGGAAGGTGTGGAAGGTGTGGAAGGTGTGGAAGGTGCGGCAGCGGCATTATTCTGTGCCATACCCATTATCTGTGCTGCATTTGTGCCGCCCTGCTGCATTGCCATACCCATACCTAAAAAGCCCTGCATTGCACCTGCGGAGTTGCCTGCAGCTGTTTCCATTGCGTTAGCCTGTGATGTACCAAGCCTTGATGCAAGCATTTGTGGGTTTGAGTAAACTCTGGATTCCTGGAATTGGTTAATTTTGGCTGCGCTTTCCTCATCAACAGTGATTGAGGCAAAGGCAACAGAAACAACCGATATACCCCTGAGTACCGTCCAGTCAGAGGTGAGGTCCTTATTTACCTCATCGCCAATCTCCTTTGTGTAAAGTGGGAGCTGGTCATAAGATATACCCTTTAATGCAATTCTGCCAAGGGCAGGCTGTAAGCTCTCCTGTACCTCGGAACGGAGCTGGTCCTCAATTTCAGTTCTCTTATAGCTGTCTGTTACGTTTGCACAAAGGTTGGTGTAAAACATAACAGGGTCAGTAATTTTATAGGAGTATGTGCCGTAGCCCATAATCTTAACAGTAAAGTTAAATTCGCTGTCCCTGAAAGGCACATTGCCTATGCCTATTTTGTTGTTAATAATTTCCTTGGTATTAATAAAATAAACTCTTTGGTCATTTTCGGGCTGACCGCCAAAGGTAAACCGCTTGCATACCTTTTTAAAGCTCTCTTTAAGCCCTGTAAAGCCGCTGTCAAAAAGTGATGGCTCTGTACCTGTGTTATAGATATATGCGCCCGGCTCTGAGGTAAAGTCTACGATTTTGCCGTTTTCAACAATAATCATAAACTGACCCTCGTTAACGGCAATTTTGCTGCCGTCTGAAATAATGTTGCTGCTGCGCTGTGTGTTGCTGCCTCCTGTTACACGCACGATGCCCTTTTGGACGAGTGTGTCGCTGTCAAGGCTGTCGCAGTAGATGTATTCCTTCCACTGGTCTGCAAGTGTAGTGTTAATTGCAGACAGTGCCGATTTTATTAATCCCATATAGTATCCTCCTGAATTTAATATGTATTTACATCATAATAATAGCATATTGGTTATTTATTTTCAATGAAAATCGCATATTTAAAACAAATTTAACAAATTATGTTGACTTGTCTGACAAAATATATTATTATTTAATAATAAGTATTGTTTAATTATGACTGATAAGAAGGGGATTTTTTATGGACGACTTAATTACCAATCTGAGGCAAAACAATCTTAAGGTAACACCGCAGAGGCTTGCAATTTATGGCTATCTTATGTCAACTGTTGAGCATCCCTCTGCTGAAACAATTTATAACTATCTGCACCCGACTTACCCTAATATGAGCCTTGCAACGGTGTACAAAACGCTTGCCTCTTTAAGGGACGCAGGGCTTGTTATGGAGCTTAATGCAGGTGAGGATTCATTCAGGTACGATGCAAACACAAGCCGCCATGCTCATATTGTATGCAGAAAGTGCCATAGTGTTGCCGATTATTTCGGCGAGGTTATTGCAAGGAATACGGTATTAGGTGTGGAAAAAGACACAGGTTATGAAATTGAGAGTGAGCAGACATATTTCTTTGGACTGTGCGGAGAGTGCAGAAAAGGCGGAGAGGGCTGAAATATAAACTTTTTGTGAACTCGTATTTTTAATCGTTTTTTAACTTGTATATTGGTGCATTATATTATATAATGTAAAAATAGTGTATTGTTTTAACATTACTTTTTATTATAAACTGCAATATGGAGCGATGAGCGTATGGAAGCACGTTTTCACGAGTATACACCACAAAAAATAAATATTAACAAGGCGCTTGCTTTTGCCGATAAGGATATGAACCTTGTACTTACTAAGGAGAATTTTTGCCGTTTTCTTGGTATCATGCGTGGTCATGAGTGCTTTTATAACCTGATAAGTGAGCAGGAGGCGGAGTCTTTAAAGAATAGACTTGCGGAAATATCTGTCGGTGATAATATCTATATGCAGACGCAGATAATACGTGCTGACGGCCAGAACCGGTGTGTTTCACTTAAAATTACTGCACTTGATGAAAATAATATATCGGGCTGCCCATACTCCATTGAGCTTATTGATATTGTAAACTCGCATGATTATATATATGATTTGGAGTTTAAAGCAATAAAATATAAAAGTATACTGGAAAATCAGACAGGGCTGATTTTTGAATACGATTCAGGCTCAAGGCTTTTTAATGTGTTTGAGCTGCGTGCTGCGGCTGAGGAAGCGGTTTTTACGTCATCTATTGATGAGATTAAAAGCATTTCGGCTTTACAAGGGGAGGATGCAGACAAGTTCTCCATGCTCGTTGAGTCATTAAAAAAAGGTGAAAGCTATTTTGAATATACATTCAGCCAGAATCCGTTTTTGAAAAATGCCGAAAAGGAAAGCATTGTTATTAAAGGCAAATCCACTGTTTTAAGTGAGGGCAAGGTGGTTGTTGCAGGCAGTATATGCTCATGTGATAAAAATACATCTGCTGATATGTCCGTAATAAATAAGCTGGATATGATGACAGGGCTTTTAAATAAAAGTGCCATACTTGATATTGCACGTACCGCAATAGCGGAAAAAAAGCATGAGCAGGTTTTCTTTGTTATGCTTGACCTTGATAATTTTAAAATGGTAAATGATACCTACGGGCATATGCTCGGTGATAAGGTTATTAAAAGAATTGCTGAAATACTTAAAATGGACGTTAAGCAGAACGGCTGGGTAGGTCGCTTTGGCGGTGATGAATATTTCCTTGTGCTCTATGATTTGGGCGGTGAGGGTGATTTAAGGGCAATTTTAGCCTCTATCTGTAATAATGTGGAAAGCTGTTTTAAGGATAAATTTGATGGCTTTAATCTCTCCTGCTCAATAGGCGTGTCGGAATATCCACGTAACGGACAGGACTTTGACCTGCTCTTTAAAAAGGCTGACAGGGGTCTTTATATAGCAAAGAAAAAGGGTAAAAAGAGATACATAATTTATAAAGAGGAGCTGCATGGCGAAATTGACCTCTATACCGAAAATGAGGAATATACCGAAGCTATTGCCACCACGCATAAATTTGCAGGGGATATTAGGCGCTACCAGCTTATGAGAGATGGTATGACAGCTCTTGTTACGCAGGGCGTATCTGCTGTTGATGATTTTATGAACACAATTATAGATGCATACTGTCTTAAAGGTATAAGTCTTTATGCAGGTGATAATTTTGATGCGGTTAAACGCTGGGGCAGCTACTCACTGCCTATGGATAATGCCTCTTATATGAGGGACAGCAAGGCACAGGCACGTTTTAATGAAAAGGATGTTTTCTGGGAAAATAATGTGCAGTATAACGGATATTATGTACCTATAATTCATGATAAGCTGTTAGAGCATAATATTTACGCAACAGTACAGGGTATAATACGCAGAGATGACCGCATCATCGGTATTATGACCTTTGATATGGAGGAGTCCATACGTAACTGGACTGAAGAGGACACCCAGTATTTTGGTATAGTCAGCAGAATGGTTGGCGGACTGCTGCTTTAGTACATACTTACTCCGTTTGGATATACGTTTTTAGTGAATGTATCCAAACGGAGTTTTTTGTTTGGTATGTTGTTTTGAAGATTTGCGCCTGCTTATTGTTAAAAATTGCCGTAATTTTTTCTGTTTCTAATATTTTATTGTTATATTTTGCTGTTTTTTATAAAAATGTTTGACTTGACAAATAAAAAACAATTAAGTTATCCTAATTTTTTTTAAAAATATTGCGTTTTTTTTGGTTTGACAAATTATCGGGTCAGCTATAAAATATGTAGGAAGTCAAAGATATATCATACGTTTTATATGTTTGGCTTTTGTCAATGATGACGGACATCGAGCATAAAATAGGGGACAAACATAGTGTTCTCCCATTGCAGCCCTCCTATGGGTTTTTTTTATGCCCATAAAAGTTTCGTACATCAAAATAAAAAATGCGGAGGTGAGCTTTACGGAAGCATTTGCAAAGGAGCTTGACAGCCTTTTAAGCAATGAAACGGCCTTTGAAATACCGCTTTTCGGCGGTCTGGCGGTGCATAGCTCAATTGTTGTTACGTGGGTTATAATGGCGGTGCTTACGCTTGCCGCTTTTATACTTACACGCAATCTTCAGCTTGTGCCTGCGGGCAAAAGGCAGCTTGCGGCAGAAGGCATTGTGAGCTTTATCAACAATTTAATAGGCGGACTTGTGGGCAGCGGCGGTAAAGCATATATACCGTTTATAGGTACGGTGCTTTTATATCTTGCCTGCACAAATACCATAGGTATTATAGGCATTACACCGCCCACAAAGGACCTTAATGTTACCTGTGCCCTTGCTTTAATGAGCATAGCTCTTATTGAAATATCGGGCATAAGGGCAAGGGGTGTTGGCGGCTGGCTTAAAAGCTTTACCGAGCCTTTGAGCTTTATGGTTTTTCTTAACGTAATGGAGATTGCGCTAAGACCTCTTTCGCTCTGTCTGCGACTTTTCGGCAACATTCTGGGCGGCTTTATTATTATGGAGCTGGTTAAGTTTGAGGCTCCGCTTTTACTGCCAATTCCGTTGAGCTTATATTTTGATATATTTGACGGACTTATTCAGGCTTATGTTTTTGTCCTGCTTACCTCGCTGTTTACAAGCGAGTCAATAGGGGACTGATTAAAAGAATTATTAAAGGATTAAATTAAAGGAGATGTTATTATGTCATTAACAACACTTGCCGCAGCAATTGCGGTATTTACAGGCGCAGGTGCAGGTATAGGTATAGGTCTTGCAACCTCTAAGGCAGTAGACGCCGTAGCAAGACAGCCCGAGGCTGACGGTAAAATTATGAAGCTTTTAATTCTCGGCGGCGCTCTTGCAGAGTCAACAGCCATTTACGGTCTGATTGTGGCAATTATGTGTCTTTCAAAATAATGTAAGGAGTGAGCTGTTATGCTTAATCTGGACATAAATGTTGTATTTGAGATAATTAATATAATTGTGCTCTTTCTGCTGATGAAAAAGTTTCTGTTTGGTCCCGTTAATGCCATAATGGAAAAAAGGGAAAGGCTTATCCGCCAGTCCGTTGAGGAGGCGGAGATTACAAGAAATAAGGCAAATGAGCTGAAAGCGGAGTATGAATCAAGGCTTGAGGATGCAAAAAGTGAGGCTGCGTCTATTATAAAGGACGCAAAGAGCAGGGGCGAAAAGGAGTATGAGTCAAGACTTGCCGATGCGGCAAAGGAGGCACAAAAGCTGATAAAGGACGCAGAGGTATCCGCTGCTGCCGAAAAGGAAAAGGCTTTAAGAGGAGCAAGGAGCGAAATTGCATCCCTTGCGCTTGCGGCAGCCGCCAAGGTGGCACAGAAAAATACAGGCTCTGCGGAGGATAAAAAGCTGATTGATGACTTCCTTACAGAGGCAGGTGAGGCAAATTGACATATATTGCCGATGAATATGCGGCAGTCCTTTTTCAGCTTAATATAAGCAGCGAGGACTGCGAGGATTTTAAATCAAAGCTGGATAACTGTCCCGAGCTTTACTCTGCGCTTGATAACCCTACGGTAACTGCCGCAGAAAAGCACAGGGTTATAGATAAGATTTTTAACAGGGGTATAGCAGCGTTTGTAAGGCTTTTGTGCGACAATGGGCGCATAAGTCTTTACAGGGAGGTATATGCCTCATATAAAAGCCTTGTAAATGTACAAAACGGTGTGCTGGAGGCTGATTTT
>CABUWB010000066.1 GCA_902495025.1 uncultured Eubacteriales bacterium | reverse complement strand
GAAAATACAAGAGCGGTTTTTAAGGATACGGTGAGCGACTACAATGCAAGGCTTACTCAGGCTGAAAAGGAGATAGGCGAGCAGCGACTGTGCATTGAGGATACACAGAACAGGCTGACAAATGCAAACAACTGCCTTATTGTAAAGGATAATATTATCAGGGAAAGGGAAAGGCAGATTGATGAAATTTTAAACTCAACCTGCTGGAAAATTACTGCACCGTTAAGGAGTATTATCGGAGGCACAAAGTCGTTTTTCAGAAACAATGCCGTTACAGGCAGCGCTTATGAGTTTTTGTTCTATGTAAAAAGGGACGGCTTAAAGGGTGCGCTTGAACAGAGAAAAATTAATAAACGACAGGCACCTGTGCAGAATACTGCGGATAATGACGGCGGACATATAAGCACCGATGGGAAGGTATATGTACAGGATATTAAGCCGCTTGAAGGCTTTGACAGGAGCATTGCGGTACATCTGCACTTGTATTATGTTGACCTGCTGGACGAATTTTTCAGCTACTTTAACAATATACCTTATACCTTTGATCTCTATGTATCGTGTAAGGGCGGCAGCGATATTGCCGCAATAACGGACAAATTTAAAAAGCTGAAGCACGTAAATAAGGTTGATGTAAGGGAAACTATAAACAGGGGCAGGGATATTGCGCCGCTTTATGTGCAGTTTGGCAGGGATATTGAAAAGTATGACTATTTTATGCACGTACACAGTAAAAAATCACTCTTTACAGGTACGGAGCAGTATGGCTGGCGGCAGTTCAACCTTGACTGCCTTGTTGGCAGTGAGGAAACGGTTAAAAGAGTGTTTGCGCTTTTTGAGTCGGATAAGAGGATTGGTCTGTTTTATCCTGAAACCTTTGGTGAAATGCACCTTATTGCACAGGACTGGCTTGCCAATGCCTACAATGGCAGAAAGCTGCTTGAAAGCTTTGGCATAGAGTTTGATGACGGACTTTTCAACTATCCTGTAGGCAGCTTTTTCTGGGCTAAGATGGACGCTGTAAGACCTCTGTTTGACAGGCAGTTTAAATATGAGGACTTCCCCGAGGAGGCAGGGCAGACCGATGGAACCATTGCCCATGCGCTTGAAAGGGTTATTGCTTTTGTTACAAGGAGCAGGGGCTACAGAGAGGCTATCTATGACCTGACGGGCGGCTATGTTTCAATAGGCAAAAGCTACAAGGTTTATCAGAGCTACTTTAAGCTGGACTATGAGGCGGCACAGTATCATTTAAGCCTTTACGACCTTGTCAGCTTTGATATATTTGATACCCTTATTACAAGAGCTGTTTATCAGCCTGATGATGTATTCAGGATAATGGGTGAGATAATAAAGCAGAAATACGGTATTGAATGTAATTATCTTGAAATGCGCAAAAAGGCGGAGGCTGCTGCCTTTGAAAAGAAAAGGGAATATTGCAGCATTAATGATATATATGCACAGCTGCCAGAGGTTATGGCGGTTGATGAGAATATGGCACAGGAGCTTAAACAGCTTGAAATTGAGCTGGAGCTGGAGCTGTGTATGCCAAGGCGGGATATGCTTAAGGTATTTAACCATATTAAAGCCTGCGGCAAAAAAATTGTGCTTGTAAGCGATATGTATCTGACCGGGGATATTGTCGAAAAAATGCTTGAAAAATGCGGTTTTACAGGCTATGACGATATATGGATTTCCTGTGAAAAGGGCGCAAGAAAGGATAACGATACTATCTGGAAGCCGTTTTTCGATATGTACGGACAGTACAATACCGTACATGTGGGAGATAATCCACGCTCGGATATCCAGATTGTGGGCGACAAGCAGAGAATGACCTTCTTTGTTATCAATCCGAGAACGGCGTTTAAAATGAGCCGCAGCTACAATAAATTTAAAAAATATATTAACGGCAGTATTGCTGACTCGCTTATGCTTGGTCTTGCAGTAAACGGAGGTATTTATAATTCGCCTTTTGCACAGAATACGGACGGTGAGCCTGTCATCAATGACGCTCATGAGTTTGGCTTTGCCTGCTTCGGGCCTCTGCTTTCGGGCTTTTGTGCGTGGCTTAATGAAATTACGGGTGAAAAGGACTCCCTTATGTTCCTTGCAAGGGAGGGCTATCTGTTTGAAAAGCTGTATAATGCCTTTTATGAGGGCAGCAGGGACAATATGAGAAAGGGCAGCTATTTTCTTACATCAAGACGTGCAGCAACCGTTGCCGCCGTTAAAAATATGGACGATGTAAAGGAGATTGTGTCGCAGTATTACAGGGGCAGTCTGTCAAATATGCTGAGGGCAAGGCTTGGCATTGAGCTGTTTGAGGATATGACCGACGGTGCGGTACAGATGCCCGAGGATGCGGACAGGGTTATTGCTATGCTGGATAAGCACAGTAATGCCATACTTGAAAAGGCGGCTGCGGAGAGAGAGAGCTATAAAAAATATCTTGATAGTGTTGCCTTTGATGAAAATGCGGTGCTTGTTGATGTGGGTTACTCGGGTACAATACAGTACTGGCTGTCCAAAATGACGGATATTAAGCTAAAGGGCGCTTACCTTTGCACATGGGTTGACAAAAAGCCTGAAAGACTGGGCTGTGAGTGCCTTGCCATGTATCCTGTCGAAAAAGTCGAGGACGAAAAGATACACAGAATATTTAAAAACCAGCTTTTCCTTGAGGCAGTGCTGAAAGCGCCTTTCGGTCAGCTTATCTGTTTTGAGGGTGATAATGCGCAGCCTGTATATAAAAATGACAGCGAGATAAGCGGAGAGCTTAATGCCGTACAGGAGGGTATTATTGATTATGCCCGCAGCCTTGGCGCCTTTATGGATACCATGGCATACGCAGGCAGCGTCAACAGGGAGCTTTGTGCGGATATTTTTGATACCTTCCTGGAGGGCGACAGGCTTGGCGAAAAAATTGCGAAAATTATGAATGTACAGGACGATTACTGCTCAAACGGCAGCCAGCAGTTTGACGCTGCGAGCAAAAGCTGGAAAGTGGTACAGTAAAAATGGGAAGTGAATTGTTTGAATAAAAAAATTAACAGTGCTTTTATTGCTGCATTTGCAGTTATTATTATTTCTGCCGTATGCCTGTATGCGGATTTGTCGGCTTATACCGATAAATTTGTGCAGGAGGAAGCAGCCTTTGAAAAAATAACCGCCAATGCGGATAATGTAAAGGATTTTGAGCTTGGAAGCGGAGTGCTTACCGCACTTTCCGACGACCCATGGCTTGTATACTATACGGATACTGCAAATGTATATGCAGGTGTGGATATTTATGTAAACAGCCTCTCCGAGGGGTATACCTCTACCGATATTTTTACCTCGGTAAACGGAAAGATGAGCTGCAAAAGCGTCAGGCTGCATGAGGGAAGCAACTATATTCCGCTGGATAATATGTCGGGCGTTGAATATATAAGGCTTGATTTGCTTAACAGGACGGGAGAGAAGATTGGCTTTGACAGGATTGTACTGAATGAGCGCAGCTATGTGACAGAGGATTATTTCAGGGAATTAAGGCTTAATGTATCTGCCTTTGTGAATAAAAATTTTGTTTTTATACCTCTTATCTGGCTGGGTGTTGTAGTATATTGCATTTTCAGAGGAAAAAACGGAAAAAAGGTTGTATTGATTGCCTCGGGTGCTGCCCTGGGTGCCATGCTTTTGCATTTTGCGGCTGTGAATGCTGCAGAAGGTTTGTTATATCCCGAAAAAACCATTGGCTTTGAGGATTTTGCCAAAGCTGAGGGAAATGTTACGGGCTTTGAGGTAAAAGACGGTACGCTCACCGCCGTAAGCAACGATCCATGGGTTGTATTTGAGGACAGACAGCTTGATATTACAAAAACCGTTACGGTTAACGTGTCCGAAATAAACTCGGCTGAGGGAACCTGCAAGGGTGAGATATTTGTTTTTTATAAGGATAAACATATTAGTTCTATTCCGCTTGTGTTTAAGGAGGGTGCCAATACGGCGGTTATGCCTGATGACGGAGGAAGAATAAAAAATCTGCGCTTTGACTTTACCTCTGTGCCGGGCGAGGAAATAGGCGTTGAGGGTATTGTTTTAAATGACAGTGAACAGCTTGCTCCGCTTATGAACGGTATAAGAGGCTGTCAGTATACAAGGCTCATATTATGGCTTATGCTTATGATAATTCCGTTTGCCGTATTCAGCCTTATCAGCTTCAAAAAAACGCTCAGGCTTGACAGAGCGGTTATTGCCGTTCTTGCAGCAGGTATGTTTTTTGCATCTCTGTATCTGGGGGCGTCGGCGGTAATACTTTCTGCCGCCCTTTGTGCTTTTATTGCACGCTTTGTACCATGCGGAAAAAGAAAAAAATATACCATGCCGATATGTATGGTGCTGCTTTTTGCGGCGGCTGCAGCTATTTACATTTTTCTGCCGCAGGCGGGTATTTTGTCCCTTATGTGGAAAATCAGCGCAAATAATGCACTGAGGATATATCTGGCGCTTATCTGCTCGGTTTTTGTGGGTATGTGTATTAAGGTTATGCTTGCTAAGGATACTGCCGAACAGGGTATTGACTGTATGGTGCTTACGGGCATGGCTTTTGACGGTATGTTTGCTGCTGCGGCTGCGCTTATGCTGGATTGTACCGCAAACATATTTTTTAATGGCTACAATTTTATTGACGCTCTCTACACTGCAATACATTCGCAGCATATTTATCTTAATATATTGCTTGCCGCTGCGATATACTTTTTTATAAGGCTGCTTTTGGGAGCAATACCCGGCAGATTTGCGGGGGTGAGCTTTGGGCTGCTGTTCTGGCTTGGCAATTTTGTAAAGCTGAAATATCATGACAGTACCTTTAAGCCTATGGATATGTTGCAGATAGGCGACTTTATGGGTATTGTTACAAGGTATATACCTGCGGGGGTATTCTATATACTGCTTGTTTTGCTTGCAGGGCTTATTATATTTGCTGTTTATAAAAAAAGGCGGTTTGTTTTTTCACGCAGACCCGAGCTTTGCTTTGCGGCGGTCAGCTTGATGCTGATTATTGTATGCTACGGCAAAATACAGGCAAATGCCTTTGAGGATATTGGCGTTGATGTTACCCAGCTATGGAGGGGTACAAAGGATTGCGTAGCTCGGCAGGGTGTTGTATGCAGCAGCTATATTGAGTTTGGTACGGTTGCGGCAATTCTGCCTAAGGCTGATGAAAACTACTCAAAGGAATATATGGAGGCTCTCAGGGCAGAGTTTGACAGCCTTGAACACGCAGAGCAGACGGATATAAAGCCTGATGTTATACTTGTTATGGAGGAGTCCATGTTTGATGTGGAGAGGCTTAAGGACGTCAGCTTTTCCGAAAAGGTTAATACCAACATGAATAAGTATAATAAAACAACGGTAATATCGCCTAAGTACGGTGGCGGTACTGCCTCGGTTGAGTTTGAGGCGCTTACGGGCTTAAGCAATTATTATTTTCTTGATAATATAGTACCGTATGTAACCTATTGGAATGATACCGAAAAGGAAATACCGAGCCTTGCCGGGGAATTTAACAAAAACGGGTACAAAACCATTGCCATTCACCCTAATAAGGGCAATGCCTATAACCGTAATGTGGTTTATGAATGTATGCGCTTTAACGAGTTTGTAACCTCGGAGGATTTGGATTTTAGTGTGGAAAATGTTGCAGATGACGGCTATTTTAAGGACGATGCGCTTGCAGATGTTATTGAGGAAAAGCTGAAGGATACGCAGGAGCCTGCCTTTATATTTGCAATTACCATTGAAAACCATACCCTTTATGAAAACAAGTATAAGAACACTGAGGTGAAGGTTGACTCTGATAAGCTCTCACCCGAGGCACTGCACAGCCTTGAACAGTACAGTCAGGGTGTGCTTAACGCTGACAGATTTATAGCTAAAATGGTTGATTATGTGGATAACGCACAAAGACCTACCATTATGTATGTGTGGGGCGACCATCTGCCTGCGCTTTCGGCATTTGGTGATTTGGGATATATTGAGGAGATACACGATAAGTACGGTACTCCGCTTGTTGCTTACTCAAATTATAAGGATATTGATATAAATGAGCAATATATTACACCAAATCAGATTGCTCCGCAGGTTTTAAGGGATTCCGGTGTGAAATACAGCTCCTATTTCGATTTTGTTTATTCGTTGAGAGAACCGTATCCTGTTATACAAAAGGAGTTTTCAATACCGTCTGAGGACGAGCTGATTAAGAAGTATGAAATGGTGCAGTATGATTTATTATTCGGTAAAAAGTATTTATTGGGGTATGATTGATTATGAGGCTTAGTTATTTAAAAAAATTCGGGCTGAAGGGCTGTGCCTTTCTCGCAAAGGGCAGGCTTGAAAAATTTAAAAAAAATATTCATACGGATATGGAAAGGCTCCCCGCTTTATCGGCGGAGCCTTTTACTGCTGTTGTTATATGCGGTGAGGAGAACAGGGACAGAACGGTGCGCTCGCTGGAGGGACAGAGCTATACCAATTTTAAAATAACGGACACTCCCTCGGGTGAGCTTACGGCTTTTATAAAAAGCGGTGATATTTTGGACAAAAATGCACTCTATCTTATGCTTGAAAAGCTTTTGAGGGAAAATGCTGACGCTGTTTACTGCGATGAGGATAATTTTTTTAAGCCCGATTTTTCACCCGATACGCTGGATAGCTGTGATTATATACGCTCGTTTATTATAAAAACGGAGTATGCCAAGGAGTGCAATTTCAGGAGCATTAAAACCGTACACTGCGACAGGGTGCTTATAAAAAGTGACAGAGAGCTTGAATTTCATAATGAGAAAATCGCTCATACAGACGGTATGGTGAGCATAATTATACCATCAAAGGATAATTACGAGGTGCTTAAAAACTGTGTGGAGAGCATAAGGCATAAAACTGACGGCGGCTTTGAAATAATTGTTGTCGATAACGGCAGTGAGGAAAAAACTGCCGATAAGTGCAGGGCGCTTGCCGACAAATATATATACGAAAAGAGAGCTTTTAATTTTTCCTATATGTGCAACAGGGGCGCAGAGGTGGCAGGGGGCAGATTTCTGCTGTTTTTGAATGATGATACAGAGGTTATAACCGCCGACTGGCTCGATGTAATGAAGCACTATGCCGCAAAGGAAAAAAGCGGTGCTGTCGGTGCAAAGCTGTATTATCCTAACTCAAAAATTATACAGCACTGCGGCGTTATCAATATCCAGCCGGGACCTGCGCATGCCTTTCTGGGGCTTGATGATGAGGATATGCTCGCCTGTGGTAGAAACAGGGGCGTGTGGAATTATACCGCCGTAACTGCCGCCTGCCTTATGATAGAAAAAAGTAAGTTTATCGGCTTTGATGAGAGCTTTAAGGTGGCGTACAATGATGTTGAGCTGTGCATAAGGCTGTTAAAGGCGGGGCTTTACAATATGGTGGTTAATGCTGCTGCTCTTTATCACTATGAGTCGCTTTCAAGAGGGGACGACAGGCAGGATAGGGAAAAGCTGAAAAGGCTTGCCCTCGAAAGGGAGCATTTGTTTGACCTGCACCCCGATTATGCAGGACGGGACGATTACTATAACTATAATTTAAGCCCATACAGAGCTGATTTTGCACAAAGGTTTTATCCTGTATTCAAGAGCCGTTACAGGGTTTTGAATAAGGTGAAAACAGGTGAGTTCATGCATAAAATTGAGTACGCAATAAGCGGCGACAGGGTGAAAATAAGCGGCTATGCCTTTAAAAGGGGCGGCGGTTACGTCTATGTGCTGCTTGAAAGGGACGGCAGAATTTACCGCTTTGATACCGTAAGGGAAATGCGCACCGATTGTGAGGCGCTGTATGTCAGGGACGCCCTGCTTGGCGGCTTTTGCCTTGTGCTGGATTGTACCGCTCTGCCCGAGGGTGAGTATCGGGTGGGCTTAATGCTCGGCGGTAAGGCTGTTTTTGAGGATTTAACGGTGAAATTTATTAAGTCGGTATGATGTAAATTGGGTCATACCGACTTTTTGTATCTTGCATTATTGGAAATGTTTGGTCGGGCGGATATGGAATCCGCCCCTACAAGTTAATGTCGGTTATGATGTTTGATTGAAAAAAATGCTCTGCTGTATATCAAAGCGGTTTGAAGAAAATTCGGTTAGCTTTGGCTAATCGGTGTGCAAAAAAATATGCTGTTTATTTTTTGGCGGTTTTACTGTTGCAGTTATATGCAAGGTTTCGGGTAAACCGTTTCAGTGATAAAAATAAAATTACAGTAAGTGCGCCGACAATAATTGAATTTAACATAGGCTTACCTCCCTTTGTGATAATTGAAATTCAATGGTTAGCTTTTGCTAACTTGATAATATCACTTTGGTTCGGGTTTGTCAAGTGAGGGATGATTGGCTGTAAGCCAGATGTTTTAATCTGTTTTTATATATGGGGCGGATATGTAATTAGCCACTGCGGATTGTTAAAAAGCGTAGAGGCATAATGTCTGTATTTGAGTTGTTTTCAGTTTTTATTAACCAAACCGTATTTTAACCGACCGAACAGGCTCACCCTGTGAGCCGTTATGGTTGGGTTTATTTATTTTGGTTTGGTTTACTTTACTTTGGTTTACTTTACTTTGGTTTACTTTACTTTG
>CABUWB010000065.1 GCA_902495025.1 uncultured Eubacteriales bacterium | reverse complement strand
TAGGCTCGTTCTCCTTATCCTCAGTGAGCGGGGCAGTAGTTATTATTCTGTCAGCCATTTTTTCACCTGCCTAAAACCTTTAGCGCCATGCTTACCGTCTTTTCCGCACTCATACCATCCGTATAGACTGCGGCAACAGCTTTAACCGCCTCGGCTTTATTAAAGCCAAGCAC
This sequence comes from uncultured Eubacteriales bacterium, assembly GCA_902495025.1. GTDB lineage: Bacteria > Bacillota > Clostridia > Lachnospirales > CAG-274 > CALWRD01. Next base: position 8,495 of record CABUWB010000065.1, on the reverse strand, counting down.
CGTAAGCGCCTCGACAGCCTCGTCCTTTTCACACGAGCTACCTGCAAAATATGTATTGTCCGGCGTACTGTCGTCTATTGCCGAAGAGCTGTCAAGCTTGTCCTTTAATTCAAGCACAAGCCTCTGCGCCGTCTTTTTACCGATACCCGGTGCGGAGCTTAAGGTTTTAACATCATCTGTCAGCACCGCCATAATAAACTGCGACGGACTTATTGCACCAAGTATGCCAAGCGCACCCTTAGGTCCTACGCCGCTTACGCTTATAAGCAGATTAAACAGTTCCAGCTCCTCACGTGAGTAAAAGCCGTAAAGAGCAATACCGCTTTCGCTTACACTCATATAGGTATAAATACATACCTGCTCGCCCATTTGCGGCAGCCTTTCAACAGTTTTTGCCGATACAGCTATATTGTAGCCTATTCCGCCGTTATCTACTATTATATACTCACCCGAAACATATTTCAACTCTCCGCTTATATAGCTTATCACAAAAATCTCTCCTCTAAATCCTTCATCATATTGTTAAGCTCTGTAAGCGCCCTGCCCGTAAGCTCGTCATCACGCTTATCAAGCGCATTTTCAAACTTGCGCACAGCCATTTCAAGCATAACCCTTGCATCACCTGTCAGCTCCTCATAAAGCCTGTCTGCCTTTGCAAGCACAAGACGGTTTGCCTCCTGTTCACGTGGAGGTATTTTAAGGTAGCTGAGCTCCTCCATACGCTTTGCAATTTCCTCATCGGTCATGTCAAGCTCCTGTCCCTTTACAATGTGCTTTATTTTTTCACCCGTTGACACTATCTTAACCTCAACCTCCAGAATAGAGTTGATGTCATAGGTATATGTAACGTCAACAGCCTCCTCGCCTGCCTTGTTTTTGGGTATTTTTATATCAAACTCGGCAAGCAGCACATTGTTGGCAGCAAAGCGGCTTTCTCCCTGTAATACATTTATGCTGATTCTGCGCTGATTATCCCTGATTGTGTAAAGTCTTTCTGTTCGGCTTGCAGGTATTACGGTGTTGCGCTCTATGATAGGGCAGTAATGACCCGGCTCAAAAAAGCCGTCCTCCTTTTCAACGGATACCTCTGTTCCGAGCGTAAACGGACACACGTCCGTCAAAACAACCTCTTTGATTGCATCGTTGCGCTCCTTAATGGCACTCTGTATGGCAGCACCCAAGGCAACAGCCTCGTCGGGATTTACCTCGTTGCGAGGGAACTGCTCAAACAGCCTTGTCATAAACCTCTGCACAACAGGCAGCCTTGTTGCACCGCCTACGGGTATAACCATATCAATATCCTTTAAACGAATTTTAGCATCGCTAAGGCTTCTGCGCACAGGCTTTTTTATTCTTTCAAGCAGGTCTGCACAGTTATCCTCATAGGCTGACTCCGAAATTTCGCTTGTATACTCGTTATCGCCTATTCTGCATACTATTTTATGCTCTCCGCCATCAGAATAGCTCAGCTTACACCTTTCAGCCTCACGTCTGAGCCTTGTCAAATCCCTTTCGGCAAGGCTTTCAATATCTATATTATGCTCCTTGCAGAACATATCCATAAGCACTTTTGTAAAGTCCTCACCGCCAAGGAAATTATCACCTGCAACAGCCCTTACCTCTATTATATTGTTGTAAAGCTCCAGTACGGAAATATCAAACGTACCGCCGCCGAGGTCAAAGACAAGAAACTTAGTCTTTTCCTTTTTATGGTAAATACCGTAGGAGATTGCCGCAGCAGTAGGCTCGCTTATAATGCGCTCAACCTTTAAGCCTGCAAGCTCGCCTGCCCTTTTGGTGGCACGCCGCCTTGCATCGTTAAAGTATGCAGGTACACTTATAACAGCCTCAGTTACCTCCTCGCCCGTATAGGTTTCGGCATCCTCTTTAAGGTAGCGCAGCACAAAGGAGGAAAGCTCCTCTGCCGTAAACTTCTTGCCCGAAAGCACATATTTTTTATTGCTGCCCATACTCCTTTTAAAAACGGCTGCGGCAGTTGACGGGTACTTCTGTCCCCTCTCCCATGCGGTATCACCTACAAGAATATCACCGTTGTCATCAAGCGCAACAACCGATTTTGTAAGGTGTCCGCCAAGGCGGTTAGGTATAATCTCCGCCTTACCGTCCCTGAAAACCGCTGCAAGGGAGTTGGTAGTACCCAAATCTATTCCTATTATCATTTTATCACATCTTTTCCTTAATTCTTTCAATAAATTTATCTATAATTTTAGGGTCAAAGCCCTCCTCCTGTACACGTTCAAGACATTCCAGCGCCTCGGCATATTTCTTTTCGTCCTCAAGCATAAGCGCCTTGCCCACAAGTGCCTCAACACAAACGCTGTAATAGCACTGCGCACAGTTTGCACCCGTCTGCATATCCTTAAACAGCTTAAATGCACCCGACTTGTCACCGCTGAAATAAAAATGCAGTGCAAGTATATAAAGCTCGGTCTTTAAATAACGCTTATCCTTATATGCCGCCTTAATATCAAACTCAGGCTGTCCCATCATTCTTATAAGCCTGATTTTTGCAAAATCATTCATCATATAGGCAAGCTCAATACGTTTTCTCCAGCACTCCTTATACTCATAGCTGTCGTTTGGCTTAGCAAGCTCCACCGCCTTGTTTGCAAACTTATACATAGCCTTTTTATCCGTTGTAAAGTAGCAGTAATACCTTGCCATATTCATATTAGCCTTTGGAAACTTAGGGTGCTTTTTAAGCGTATCTGACACAAGCTCAAATACCTCCTGCTTTTTATCACCCATAAGATATAAAAGCTCAATCAAATCAACATCATTTGAGGTAAGCTGATGCGCACTAAGCTCATAGTCGTTTTTATAGTGCATAAAGGCATCATAAGCCTTGTCATAAGCCTTCATTTTCTGGTAAACCCTGCCAAGCACGCTCCATGCAAACTTTTCATCTGGGAAGGTTTTAATCAGCTCCTGCAAAAGCTCTGCTGCCCTGTCATAGTCCCTCATTGCCTCACAGCCGAGGGCATAGTCCTTTATGGGGTAGTAGTTGCCGTTGCCCTGTGCCAGCTTATAAGCCTCCTCATAGTATTTAACAGCGCTGTTGTGCTTTTCCTGTATTCTCAGGGCGTCGCCAAGCCATTCAAGCGCAAGTATGTTTTCATCGTCCAGCTCAATGGATTTCATAAAATCCGCCTCTGCCTCCTGTGCCATACCCGCACCCATATATAATATACCTCTTTCAAGATACTGCCTTGAATAAGGATAAAGTTCAATACTCTTATCAGCATAGGCAAGTGCAGTATTAAAATCCTTGATATCAAACCTGTCAAGATATTCTCTCTGGTACATCTCCCTGAGCCTTGAATTGGTGTCCTTATAGCTCTCATTCAGCTTTAATGCCTGCTTGTAAAGGCTTATTGCCTTAGCCCTGTTTTTATCCTCAAGCACCTTTGCCTGCTCGTAGTAGACAAATGCCGTATTGCCGAATTTCTTTTTAATCTCCTTTATACAGTTGTTGAATGCCTTGTCATTTTCACTTTTTCTGAAAACATCCAGCTTAACCCTGTAACGCTCCACATTGCCGCTGTCAAGCGCAATTGCACTGTCCATGGCATCTGCCGCCTTGTCCCACTGCTGCATATCCATATAGGCAAAGCATATTTCCTCGTAAAGGTCAATGTTCCTTTTGTGGTTGAAATCCACTCTTTCCTTTTCGGGCTTTTCGGCTATCGGAAGAAGAATATTAAGTGCATCCTGTGTGTCCTTTTCCTCTTTTGCACTGTAGCGCATGGCACTTGCCATTACATAGTCAAGGTAATCGCTTTTAACACCATTGTCAAGCGCCCTGTTTACTATATCAAGCGCATTGTCATAACGGTCATAAATAACAAATACGTGTGCGGCAAGCGCATAGGGCAAACCATATTCAAGGTTTGGCACAAGCTCCATAATATTATGGTAGTCGTCAAGCACTTTGCCTGCGTTTTTCATTTCAAAATTACATTCCTGTCTTACAAAATAGGCAGGTATGCAGTTTCTGTCCTTTTCGATTATATCACTGCATAGGCTGACAGCCTCGTCAAGGCGGTTAAGCTCCTTTAAAATTGCACACCTTTCAAGCCAGAGCTGCAAAAGCACCTGATTTTCCTCACAGACAGTCTTTTCCTCTGCCTTTTCAAGCGCTTTAAGGCGCAGCGACTCATCACCGCTGCGGTCAGCCATAATCCTCAGGCAGCGTGCGCCGAAAAATGCCGACAGCACAATACGTCTGCGCCTGTCGTTTTCTTCCTTTTCATCAGTTGGGTGCTGCTTATCAAGCTCCGCTCTCCACCTTGATATGCACTCATCAGCCTCCTCAAAGCGCTCCGAATTCATAAGCGCACGTGAACGCAGATTATAGTACATTGCAAAGTCCTTTTCCTCGGTTGGCTCAAAGCTGTCCATAAGCTCCATAAGCTCCCTGTTCTGCTCATTCTGGTAATAGCACCAGCCAAGCTCTATTTTGTCAGACGCACTGTCGGATTTGGAATAGCTTTCAATCAGCTTTTTATTTACCGCCTGCAGCTTGCCGAATATAATCTCGCTGTTAGTTTCACCGTAAAGGTCCTCATATCTCTTTTTAGCCTGCGCATACTCGCCCCTTGCGGCAAGTATATCCGCACGCACTGTTTTAACACGTATATTGCCCGGATATTTTTCTTCTACTGTATTACATATTTCCTCAGCCCTGTCGGCATTGCCAAGCTGCATATATGTATCGGCGCATGCCGCAGTAACATAAGCGTCCTCACCGATAATATCATCAAGCTTGGAGAGCATATCCTCTGCCTTGTGTGTAATCTGACTGCACGCACAGTCATAGGCAAGGTCTGCCATAAAATAGGGCATAAATACCCCAAGCTGTGCAAACTCACTTTCAATTGAGCGCTTTTTCTCCTCATTATTTTCGGCATTTGCATTTCTGTATTCAAACCAGAGATTACATGCCCTGTCGGCGGCAGCGCCGCTGTCAGCACGCAAAAGCTCTATTTTTATGCCGTTGCCATGCCTTAAAACAAAATCAATAAAGCCGGGCGGAAAGCTTTCGCAAAGCTCCTCCCTGTCCTCGCCTATTTTAAAGGTATTAATCACCATTTCAAAGGCAAACTCTGGCAGATATGTATTATCCATGAGAAAGGCAAGCATTGCACGCCTTGCATCCTCAAAGGTACCTGCATCGGTACATACCTCGTCCTCCAGCAGCTCCTCCCATGTCCAGCTGTCAAGCCTTGTATCAAGGCTTGCGTACGCCTCCCTTACGGACTTTATCCAAAGCCCTACGGGAGTTTTGTCCTCGTCCTCCTGTGCAAGGCGCATGGCATTATCATAAGCCTCACGCAGACGTTTAAAGCCCTCGGGGTCATCCTCGGGATTGGTTACAGAAAGCTTTTTCATATAAGCCGACCTTATAAGCTCCGTATCCTTAGTTTCATTTATTTCAAGTACAGAAAAAATTTCTCCCCTGTTCATAATATCCTCCGTTTATTATCTTAAAATTTTACCCAGTATTGCCGTAAAGTTATCATCAGCCCTTATATCGGTAAACTCAGCACCGTATTTTCTGCAAAGCGCCGATATTTTACCCCTGTGCACTTTTAGGGCGTCCTTATAAGCGGCAATAACGGTATCCGTTATTTCAACATTAATTCTTTCACCGTTTTCGCTGTCGGTAAGGGTAAGCTCACCGTTAAGCTGCGGCTCATTTTCCTGCGGTGAGGTAAGCATAACAAGTGTAAGCTCCTGCTTTTTGTAGGCAAGATACTTAACTGCATTTTCCGTTTCCTCCGTCGGATACATAAAGTCCGAAATCAGAATAAACCTGCCCCTTTGGTTAAGCGGCATATTTTTAACTGCTGATACAACATCAAATTTATCCCTATATGCAGCAGAGTCAATAAAGTCCAGCATTTTGGAAAGCTCTGCCTTTGCACTGACAGATAAGGAGCTGCCGCCCATTTCAAGCCTTGCCCTGTCGCCGCCGCCAAGTGCCGCATAACAAAGGCTGGCACAGAGCAGACCGCTTACATAGTCCTTATTGTCAAAGCTCATTGAGGCGGAGCAGTCAGCAAGTACATTGACAATACTCTGCTTTTCCTCCATATAGAGCTTGACAAATAACCTGCCAAGTCTTGCATAACTATTCCAGTCCACATAACGCAGGCTGTCGCCGTCGGTATAGGAGCGGAAGTCCGAAAACTCGTTTGACGAGCCTTTTTCATTTGACCGCCTTATACCGCCGCTTACACCGCCGCTTTTTTTTGTAAAGCTTAGACGGAGTCTGTCAAGCCTTTCCGTCAGCTCCCCCGTAAAGCCATCGGAAACCCTTAACCCCTCTGTCATTTTTTAATTTCCTCCAGTATTTTAAGGATAACGCCGTCGCTGTCTATACCGTCGCTTATTGCATCAAAATTAAGTATAAGCCTGTGCCTTAATACAGGCAGAGCCATTTTGTTAATATCATCATAGGCAACATTGTAGCGTCCCTCTAAAAGAGCATTTATCCTTGACGAGGTGATAAGCGCCTGTGCAGCTCTGGGGCCTGCTCCGCAGGCAACGTATTTTCTTGCGCTTTCAGCTGCACCCTCTTCCTCGCCATGGGTCTTAACTATAAGCTCCATTGCGTAGTCCATAACGGCATCAGCAACGGGCACCTGCTGTGCAATCTCCTTCATTTCAAGTATACGTGCGGCATTTATAACCGTCTGCGGCTCGTCCGCACTGCCGCCTGTAGTAAGCGCAACTATCTTTTTAAGCTCCCCTGCCGAGGGAAAGCCAACCTTCAGCTTAAACATAAAGCGGTCAAGCTGTGCCTCGGGTAGAGGATATGTACCCTCTGTTTCAATAGGATTCTGCGTGGCAAGCACAAAAAACGGCTGCGGCATATTATATGTATTTCTGCCTGCGGTTACGTGCTTTTCCTGCATTGCCTCCAAAAGAGCGCTCTGCGTTTTTGGCGTTGCCCTGTTTATCTCATCGGCAAGCAGAATATTGGTAAACACAGGTCCCTGCTGAAACTCAAAGCTGCCCCTGCCCTCAGCGTCCTTTACAAAAATATCCGTACCCGTTATATCCGTAGGCATCAGGTCGGGCGTAAACTGAATACGTGAAAACTCCATATCCATAACAGCACCAAGCGTTTTTACAAGCTGGGTTTTGCCAAGCCCCGGCAGACCCTCAAGCAGCACATTGCCGCCCGCAATTATGCCTGTAAGCACCATTCTTATTAAGTCCCTCTGACCTACAATTGCCTTTGCACACTCACTTTCAACCATTGTAAAGTCATTAACAAAGCTCTTAACAGCCTCGCCAGATTCATTCATTATTCATAACCTCCCTTATCCAGTCCCCATCGCTTAACACAGCATTTATCTGACCGCCTATAAGCAGTGCGTATGACAGCAGATTAAGCCACAGTGCAAATATGAATATTGCACCAATACTGCCGTAAAGTGTAGAGTATCTTGAAAAATTATTTACATATATATTAAAGCCCTTTGACAGCAGCAGCCAGCCAATCATTGTAAAAAGCGTACCAGGTATAAGGTGTCTTATCCTGGGTCTTTCCACAAGGGCAAGCATATACATAAGTATTATCATTACAAATATAAGTGCTGCGGTAAGCAGATAGCCCCTTGCCGTTACTACGATAACTGGCATCTCCACCGACATACCGAAAATAAGCTCATTTATTTTATCACTGAATATACACACATAAAGCGATATAATAATAAGCATGGCATATACAAACACCAGAAGAAAGCTGATAAAGCGCTGTACAAAATATCCTCTGCGTTCCTCTGCGCCGTAGGCTCTGTTAAGTCCCCTCATAAGGGTATATAAGCCCGACGAGGCACTGAACACCGTCAGCAAAAGTGATGATGAAAGCAGGCTTAAATGCTTTGTATCGCCCACCTCATCAACAAAGGAGCGGAAAATTGCTCTTACCGACAGGGGTATTTCATTTTCAAGCACTGCTGTAAAGGTGCTTAAATCCAGATTTAAAAATGCTATGCAGGACATAATAAAAATTACAAACGGAAATACCGACAATATAAGTTTAAAGCTTAAAGCGTTTGCCATATCAGTAAGCTCATTTTCCTTCATTCTTTGGTAAACCTCACGTATAAAGATAATAAGCTTTATGGCTATTTTCCTTACCATACTTTCACATCCTTGCAAAACATTATACAAAATTATAGTAAACGGCAAATATATTTGCCGTTTACTATAACCCTTCGGGGGATGCGCACAATTTTTGTAAGGTAGTTTCTGCGTTTACACGCAGCAAAAATCAGCGCAGGAAAAGTCATAAAGTAAAATTTATGACTTTTCCTATAATTATATCAAATTTATGCGGTAATATAAACAACTTTTTTCATTAATTTTTATTTTATGGCTTTAAATTATGTAAATTCACAAAAAATAAGTGGGTGCAAGCATTAGTTTATGCGGCAGCCCACTTATTTTTATAACTCCAT
>CABUWB010000064.1 GCA_902495025.1 uncultured Eubacteriales bacterium | reverse complement strand
TTGATGCAACTGCCGTACCGTTTTTGTACTGCTCTCTTGAGCTGCGGTTAAGTGTTACACCGTTGTTTTTAAATATACAGTACACAAAGCCCGAGCAGTCAACACCTGTATTAAGGTTTGTACCGCCGTAAACGTAAGGTGTACCTATGTACTGCTTTGCATAAGCAATAATCTGTGATGCCTTGCCTGCTGCGGAGGTGCTCTGTGTGGTTGTGCCTGTAGTAGAGTTTGCAGGCTTTAAACCGTTTTTAAGGTTAATAAACTCACTTTTTACATAGCCTGTATGTCCGTTGTCATCAGCAACCTTAATCCAGCCGTCAGCATAGTCATAAACGCTTAAATTATAGCCGCTTGGCAGTGATGCTACAATTGCGGAATCCGTAGATGCGGCAGAACGGAGGTTAAGGTTGCCCTCGCAGTTTACAACCGCATAAACATTATTTGTTTTTGCAGCGGAGGCTGCAGGTGTTGCAAGCGCTGCCGATGTACCCTCAAGATATTTAAGCATATTGCCGTTTACATAGTCCTTATAGACATAAGCCTTAGTGCCGTTGTAATCAACAACATACCAATCGCCCGAAACACCGGTTACGTTAAGTAAATCACCGCTGTTTGCCTGACCTATAACCTGTGCCGAGGTAGATGGAGCAGTGCGGATATTAACGCTGGTGCCGATTACCGTAACGTAGGCCTGCTGTACCTTTATGTACTGGCTAGTAACATAAGCTGTGCCGACATTTGGAGCGGAAATTCTGAACCAGCCGTCAAGGTCTGCAAGAATTGTAACCTGCTCGCCGTCATCGGCTGTGGAAAGTACGTAAGCCTCGGTAGAATTGGAAACACGTATATTAACATCAGTGCCCGTAATAGTACCTGTGCTTGCTGCAAATACAGAGGACGCACTCATAATAACCGTACCAAAGCCGATTGCAAGAGCAGCAATCCTCTTATTTAGTAAAAAAGACATTTTAATTATCTCCTTTGTGAAATTGAGGAACAAGCCCTCTCATGTATAACAATACTTTTACATAACGTGAATTGAATTGACAATAATAAAGCTAAAAACAGAAAATGTTACGAATTGTTACAAACGTATTTTACAGTAAAATCCAGTAAAAGTCAATACTTTTCTCAAAATTTACAAAATTGTCATATTATTTTGTAACAAAAAACTTACAATTTCCTAAATGTTATTGCACCTCACTTGCAAAATAAGCTATAAAGGTATAAAATATAATAGGAAAAATTTATATCCGCTTATACAGGATTGGAGGAAAATAAATGAACGAAAATAACGAAAATGGCAGCGGAGGAAGCAAGCCGCCAAAGAGTGATTTAAACCTCTTTTTTAAAATAATAATTGTATCACTGCTTTTAACCTTTACCATGCACCTTTTAAGTGCGGGCGTAACTACAAAAATGCAGCAGGAGATAACCTACAGCGAGTTTGTAACCATGGTTAAGGAGGATAAGGTAAGCGAGGTTGTTATTAACTCAAATAAAATTATTATCCACCCAAAGATGGACAGTAGTACATCATCGCTTACAAATGTGGGAGCAACCTATTATACGGGTTATATACAGAATGATGAGCTGCTGCCTCTGCTTGAGGACCATGGCGTTAAGTATTCAACCCCCGTTGAGGAAAACTCAATGGTTATGCTTTTTATGATTGAGTGGCTGCTGCCAATGCTGTTTATTGGTATTATGTTTACCTTTGTATGGCGTATGGTTATGAAGAAAATGGGCGGCGGAAGCGGCATAATGGGCGTTGGTAAGTCAAATGCCAAGGTTTATATGCAAAAGGAAACAGGTGTTACCTTTGCCGATGTTGCAGGACAGGACGAGGCTAAGGAGTCCCTTGTAGAAATTGTGGACTTTCTGCATCACCCCGATAAATATGCCAAAATCGGTGCAAAACAGCCAAAGGGCGCATTGCTTGTAGGCCCTCCGGGTACAGGCAAAACTTTGCTTGCAAGGGCTGTTGCAGGCGAGGCTAATGTTACCTTTATGAGCATTACAGGCTCGGACTTTGTTGAAATGTTTGTAGGTGTAGGTGCCTCACGTGTAAGGGATTTATTCAAGCAGGCACAGGAAAATGCACCCTGTATAGTATTTATTGATGAGATTGATGCGATAGGCAAGAGCAGGGATAACGCCATGGGCGGCGGCGGAAATGACGAGAGAGAACAGACACTCAACCAGCTCCTTTCGGAAATGGACGGCTTTGACAGCTCAAAGGCTGTTGTTATTCTTGCTGCAACCAACCGTCCTGAGGTGCTTGATAAGGCGCTTTTAAGACCGGGACGTTTTGACAGACGTATTATTGTTGAAAAGCCCGACCTCCCCGGCAGGGAAAAGATTTTGCAGGTACACGCCGCAAAGGTCAAGCTGGGCGCTGATGTTGATTTTAAGAAGATTGCGCTTGCAACAGGCGGTGCTGCAGGTGCTGACCTTGCCAACATGGTAAATGAGGCGGCTCTGCGTGCCGTACGTATGGGACGTGAGGAGGTACTGCAGGAGGACCTGATGGAGGCTGTCGAGGTTGTAATTGCAGGTAAGGAGAAGAAGGACAGAATTATGTCCGAAAAGGAAAGACGTATTGTTGCCTTCCACGAGATAGGTCATGCGCTTGCCGCAGCAAAGCAGAAAAACACCCAGCCTGTGCAGAAAATCACCATTGTACCACGTACCATGGGCTCTCTCGGCTACACAATGCAGATGCCCGAGGAGGAAAAGTATCTTACCACCAAGGACGAGCTTTTAGGTGAAATTGTAACCCTGCTTGCAGGCAGAAGTGCCGAAGAAGTAGAGTTTGGCGTTGTTACCACAGGTGCGGCAAACGATATTGAAAGGGCGTCGGCTTATGCAAGGAGTATGATAAGCCAGTACGGTATGAGTGATACCTTTGATATGATGGCGCTTGAAAGCGTACAGAACCGTTACCTTGACGGCAGGGCTGTAAGTAACTGCGGTGATATAACCATGGCAGAGCTTGACAGGGAGGTGCTCAAGGTGATTAAGGAGTGCCACCAGAAGGCGCTTGAAATTATAAGGGAAAATAAAACCTCTCTTGAAAAATTAAGCGAATATCTGCTTGAAAAGGAAACCATAACAGGTGAGGAATTTATGCAGATTTTGAACGAGTGCGAGGGCAAAACCGAAAGCACCGAAGAAAATACAACTGAGAATGAGGAGTAATTTATGAAAGTAGCGAGCTTTACAATTGACCATGACAAACTTTTAAAGGGTATTTATGTTTCACGCAAGGATAAGGTTGGCAGTGAAACCGTTACCACCTTTGATGTAAGAATTAAAAGACCTAATATTGAGCCTGCGGTTGAAATTTCTGCAATGCACACGCTTGAACACCTTATTGCCGTTTATTTAAGGGAGAGCGAGTGGGCAGACGAGATTATTTATGTAGGACCTATGGGCTGCCGTACGGGTATGTACATTATATTCAAGGGCGACCTTGAGCCAAAGGACGTGCTGGAGCCTATAAGAAAGGCTTTTGAATATGTGGTTGATTTTAAGGGCAAGGTGCCTGCCACAACCTCAAAGGAGTGCGGCAACTACCTTGACCACAACCTTACTATTGCACAGTATGAGAGTAAAATCTATCTTGAAACCCTCAATAATATGAAAGAGGAAAATATGGTTTATCCTGTGTAAGAAAATATGACAGTTGTGTTTGAACAGACGGAGGAAACTGCATGAAAAAGTATATTTTATTTTTTCTTATCATAATTGTTATTTTTTATTGTTTATTTAATGAAAAAAAAGTTAAATTGAAGTATTATGAAACTATAGAATGTGATTTTTATGGAGATACAGAGGTAAAACCATGGTGGTGGGTTATTTCGTATGAAAATAGTAATTGCAATAGCATTTATCCTCCAGATTTTGATTACTCGTGCATAAATTTATCAGATGTAGATTTTGATAAATATAATGTTGTTTTATCGCAGGGCAGAGAAATTAATAAACTGGTATATATTAAATCAGATATTTTTCCTTTTCTGCCATTAAATAATGCAGGAAGAGCATATTTAAGTAAAAATTATTATAATAATCAAGTGTTTATTTATTTAATTAATAAAAACAATAAATTAAAATTTGATTTAAAAAACAATTATGAAGATAATTATGTGATTGATGAGAAAAAGTAGAAAGGGTATAGCTTTGTGTGGTGATGCTGAAGACAGAGGGCGGGTTCTATTGTCTTGATGTTCAAGGTGAGTTTAGGTGAAGATTAGTTACTTTGTTAAACAAAATTTATCTTTTAACACAATAATTCTGTGTTAATGCAAATACGTGTCGACGTAAAAGCAAGCAGACTTTAGTAAAAAAACAACAGCCTTGGGGAAGATTGTTACACACAAGGTTATAGCCTGTTGACAGCGGTACAAAATGGAGAGAACTTGATTTGCTTAGATATAAGGCAGTGGTACAAGCCTTTCGCCTTATATCTTTACCTTTCCCTTATACGCCTACGATACAAGAGGAAACGGGGTAAAGGAGACTTATATAAATAATTTAACGGGGGACAGTTCCATGCTATATTTATCAGAGTTAATATAAATTGATTTGGTTAAAAAAATCACGTTTTTACAGGGGACTGTCCCCTGCTAAATATAGCAGATAAATTTTTATTAAAATGGAGGTCATATTATGAAATGTGTTAAAAGAATGGTCTCAAAGTGTATTTTTTTATGTATATATTGTTCCATACTAGTGGGATGTTCAAGTGATCCACATACTTCAGAAGAATATCAACAAGCTGAAAAAATTGCTATTAGAATTGCAAAATCGCAGACTTATAGTAATAATATAGTTATGGAGTCATCTGAATATATTCCCCAAACAGATGAATACAAAATGGTCTTCCTAATTAATAAAAAAAGAAGATTTGAAGTGGCAGTTGATATGTCAAAGAAGAACGAGAAAGGTGAATATATTAGGATTCCAAAACATAGCTTTATTGATTAAATAATGTGGGGGGCTTTTTCACTGGTCTCGGACAGTCCCCTGCTAAATAATGAAATAATAAATGCTATCAAAAAGGGCTTAAAATGTTTGGAAAACTATCGTGAAATAGAGGCTAATATTTATGAGAAAAACAAAAGAAATAACTATGAAGCTACAATATTATCCAAGTAAAGTAGACAAAGAAAATGGGATATATATGGGAGGTGTTGTATGTCCTAAATTTATTAATGAGTTGACTATTGATGTTTATGATGATTATGATTTTGATACAGGAAATGATGAGTTTATAAAAAATGGATTAATATCAATTGAAATTTCTGGGACGAATAGGGCGTTAAAGGAATTTGGGAAATTTTTAGTTAATATGGCTACCTTTAATACTAAGGATGAAGATTATCATGAACATATAGATAATATTTATGATAGTGATGGTAAACCATTAGTAAATTTAACAGTAAAAAAACAAATAAAGCAGATTTAATTTACATTAATAAACAAACAGGGCTGCCGCATTAAATTTGCGGCAGCCCTTAATTTTACTTTATTTTATTTTGTCAGTTCGTCAAATATTTCCTTAACGGTAGTGATTTTATCAACCCTGTAAGCATTTTCACCGCAGAAAAGCAGTGCGTTTTCGGTATCGCCGTTAGCTGCATTAAAAAGTGCCTGTGATATACAGTAAGGTATCTCCTTGGGGTTGCACCTTGCAAGGCAACCGTAGCAGCGGTCAATATCAGCCCTGTCGGTTTCGGTATGCTTTATAAAGCTGTTTCTTATAGCTCTGCCGGGCATACCAACAGGACTTTTTACAATCTGTATATCCTCTTTTTTAGCATTTACATAAGCCATTTTAAAGTTGATATCCGCATCACATTCCTCTGTTGCAACAAAGCGTGTAGCCATCTGTACACCAGAAAGACCGAGCGAAAGGAAATGGTCAATATCCTCTCTTGTGTAAACGCCGCCGCCGAAAATAACAGGTATCTTCTTGCTGTAACGCTGCTCATATTCAGCAACTACCGCAAGTATTTTTTTAATTTCCTCGTCCATCATTTCGTCGGTATAGCCTGCAATTTCATCAGCCTTAAAGCCTAAATGACCGCCTGCCTTTGGTCCCTCAATAACAACCATATCGGCGGTAATGTCCTCCTGCTTTGCCCAGCGTGAAAGTATAACCTTTGCAGCCTTTGCGCTTGATACTATGGGAGCAAGCTTTGTGCTGCTGCCCTGTGCTATTTTAGGCAAATCCATAGGCAGACCCGCACCTGATATTATAATATCCGCACCTGCGTCAATTGCACAGCGTACAAAGTCCTCATAGCCCTTCATTGCCACCATGATATTTACGCCGATTATGCCGCCCTCTGCCTGCTCCTTGGCAAGCTTTATTTCCCTTGCAAGCGCACGCATATTAGCCTCACGCACGTTCTGTGCAAAGTCGTCCTCCCTGAAGCCGGGCTGTGCGGCGGATATAACGCCAATGCCGCCCTCTCTTGCAACTGCGGCTGCAAGGCGGTGCATGCTTATGCCAACACCCATACCGCCCTGTACAACAGGTACTTTAGCTGTGAGATTTCCTATAACCAGTTCTTTCATAATAATTCTCCCATAAATATATTAAAGTGGATAACAAATTCCGTATAAAATCGTTATATTTGACAAAAACTGTGCAACGTAGTTTTAAAAACTACTTGCGACAACCTTATATTACCACACTATAATATAAAATACAAGGTCTTGTTGAAAATTTTATTAAAATTTAATATTTATATTTCATTTTGTGGTTTTGTGTGCTATAATCAAAACTGTAATGATTAACATACAGACCATAGCTACGGAGGTTTTGTTATGGATAAGGAAGAAATTAAGGCTGTTCTTGAAGAGCTGATAAATTTTAAGGTAATTAATATATCGCAAATTCCCGACATTGACCTTTATATGGACCAGGTAACCACCTTTGTTGAGGACAGGCTGGGTGTGTACCGCCGCAATGAGGACGATAAGCTCCTTACAAAAACAATGATTAACAATTATACCAAGGAGGGGCTTGTTGCGCCGCCTGTTAAAAAGAAATATTCAAGGGAGCATATTTTAAGGCTTATTATGATTTATCACCTTAAGACCACGCTTTCCATTGCCGATATAGCCTCGCTGTTAAAGGCTGTGCCGCAGGAGCGTACCCTTGAGGCGTATGACGGCTTTGTAAGGCTGCAGGAGATGGAAAAGGAAATTGCTGCCGAAAGCCTTAAAACAAGCATTGACCGTATTGAGGCTAATACCGAAACGGAGCTTGAAACTGCGGTTATGGCAGTGCTTATGCTTATTCTGGAGGCTAACTGCCGTAAGCAGCTTGCCGAAAAGCTTATCGACAAATATTTTAAGGAGCAGCAATAATATATGGAAGAAAGACGTTTTGCGGCATTAAGTGATATTGTGCCGCTTGCTGTAATTGCTGCTGCTGCACTGCTTTTGTGGGCTGTTATGTCAAATAGCGGTGCAGGAAAAACGGCGGAGCTTGTTGCGGATAATACGGTTATAAAGCGGCTGGATTTATCAAAGGACTGTACCTACAAACCCGAGGGATATGATGTTGAAATTACAGTAAAGGACGGAAAGGCGGCGTTTACCTCTGCTGACTGTCCCGATAAAATATGTATAAAAACGGGCTTTATAGGCACAAGGGGACAGAGCGCCGTATGCTTGCCAAATAGACTTACGCTGCGTATTACGGGCGGCAGTGACGGTGTTGATGCAGCCATAGGTTAAACAAACGCTGATTAATCAGTTTTTGCTATAAGGAGTGATTTTTATGAGCAGGGCTAGAAGTATAACCAATATGGCAATGCTTTTTGCGGTGGCACTTGTGCTGTCATTTCTGGAGGGACTGCTGCCGCCGCTGCCATATCTTCCCCCGGGGTTTAAGCTGGGGCTTTCCAATATTGCAACAATGTATGCCCTTTTTTTTATGGGGCGCAAAAATGCCTTTACAATAGCTGTTTTAAAGGCAGCTTTCGTGTTTATGACAAGGGGCGCAACCTCGGGTATATTAAGCCTTTCTGGCGGACTGGTATCGGTGCTTGTTATGTCGGTGCTTGCGGCGGTTGGCGGCAAAAAAATATCTTATTTAATGCTTAGTATTTCGGGCGCAATTTTTCACAACCTCGGTCAGCTTGCGGTGCTTACACTGCTTATGCTCAATACCTATGCGCTGTGGTATACGCCCGTTCTGCTTATGGCAGGTATTGTTATGGGCTTTGTTACAGGCTCGGTTTTAAAAATTGTTATGCCTGCTTTCAAACGCATATCGGCAGAAAAAACGTAAATTTATGTCGAATTTTTAAATAATTTTTACGAAAAATATACTAAAAACCAAAATATATTCTTGGATTTAACAAAATTTACAATTTATTCATATTTTGTTCATATTTTAGCTTTATAATCAACCTTTAGGAGATGATATGTAAATCTCCAAATAAAACATTATGATTTTAAAAGAAAAGGGGAATTTTCATCATGAAGAAGTTATTATTAGGTGCTGCAGTTCTTACTCTTGCTTTTGCATTTGCTGGTTGCGGTGCTACAACAGAGACAACTACTGAGGCTACAACTGAGGTTGCTGTTGAGGATACATCTGAGTCTTCTGACGAGTCTGCTGAGGCTACTACAGAGTCTGAGGCTGACGCAGAGGCTA
>CABUWB010000063.1 GCA_902495025.1 uncultured Eubacteriales bacterium | reverse complement strand
GCGGCAGTACAATCTTAAACCTTGTCTGCATATCGGTCATGCCAAGCACCTTTGCAGCCTCATACTGTCCCTTATCAACTGATAAAAGACCGCCTCTGAATATCTCCGCAAAATATGCACCGTAGTTTAAAATAAAGGCTATTGCACCTGCCGTAAATCGGTCATTTATGGTCAGATACTGTCCGATTACAGGCACGTAGGGCAGACCAAAGTATACGAAAAATATCTGCAAAAGCAGGGGCGTACCCCTCATTATAAGTATATAAAAGCCCACTATGCTGTTAATGACCCTGTTTTTGGTGGTATAAAGAAAGGTGAGTATAAGTCCCAACGGCATTGACAGGAAAAAGGTTATTAAAAACAGCTTTATTGTAAGCACACAGCCAGTTGCCATCTGGGGTATCCATTCGTTTAACGGCATAAAAAATCACTCCATAATTTTAAAACGGGGCATAATTATATGCCCCGCTGCATTAAATTAATTATTTTTATCAGTTCTTATGTACGTAAATGTCCTCATCAAACCAGTTTGTTGAAATTTCAGCGGCTGTGCCGTCTGCGTCCATTTCATCAAGTGCAGCCTGAATAGCTGTTAAAAGCTCTGTATTGCCCTTCTTAACAGCAACACCGTAAACCTCGTCACCAAAGTCGCCGTCCTCAATTACACGGAAATCATTGTCGTTGTGTGCAAGGTAGTAGCGCAGTACAATTTCATCTGCAACAACAGCGTCAACTCTGCCGATGTCAAGGTCAGCAAGTGCAAGAATGTTTGTGTCGTATGTTGAAAGCTCA
The DNA here is from genome assembly GCA_902495025.1 of uncultured Eubacteriales bacterium. GTDB lineage: Bacteria > Bacillota > Clostridia > Lachnospirales > CAG-274 > CALWRD01. Next base: position 7,910 of record CABUWB010000063.1, on the reverse strand, counting down.
ATAGCTGATGCAAGCTCGTCGGCATTTACAGCGTCAACAGCAGATGAACCGTCCTGAATACCTACAACCTTGCCGTCAAGGTCAGCCTTGGACTGGATTTCGGAGTCATTCTTAACTACGATAATCTGCTTGTTTTCAATATATGGGTCGGTAAAGTCCATGGACTCCTTACGCTCGTCTGTAATTGTAAGACCGTTCCAGAGTGCGTCAACTTTGCCTGATTCAAGCTCGATTTCCTTTTCATTCCTGTCGATTGGCTGGAACTGTACCTCAACGCCAAGCTTTTCTCCAACAGCCTTAGCAAGGTCAATATCAAAGCCTACAATCTCGTTGTTTTCATCTCTGAAGCCCATTGGTGGGAACTCATCATCAAGACCGATAACGATTGTGTCCTGTGAGAGAGTTGGAAGCTCTGCGCTTTCGCTGCCCTCTGCTGCGCTTTCAGCCTCGGTTGCCTCTGCTGCTGTTTGAGCCTCGCTGCCTGTCTGTGCAGTGCCGACGCAGCCGCTCATTGCAAAAAGCATTGATGCAGCAAGTGTTATGCTTAAAAATTTCTTCATTTCAAGGTCCTCCTTAATTTCGTTTAATACACTATTACTTTACCATATTAAAATAAAAAAGTAAAGGAAAATTAAAGTTTGCAAAAAATATGTATAAGTATTTATAAAAAATATGTAGCATATATTTGAAAATTAAGCTATAATAAAGAAAACAGTACAATTAAGGAGGCAGTTATGGAAAAGTTAAATTTTAATGTGGAATTACCAACCTTTAATGATAAAAGCGTAAGCATAAGCGACTTTGGAGCAGTAAGCGGCGGCAGGGTTAAAAATACCGAGGCAATCAACAAGGCAATAAGCGAACTGTCAGCACAGGGTGGCGGCAGCGTTGAGGTGCCAAGGGGTATATTTTTAACAGGCCCCATTGAGCTTAAAAGCAATATCAACCTGCATTTAAACGACGGTGCAGTTATCCTTTTTTCTGATGATTTTAACGATTATCCGCTTATTAACACCAGCTTTGAGGGATTTTTTACATACCGCTGTGTATCTCCTATCTATGGTAAGGAGCTTGAAAACGTTGCCATTACGGGTAACGGTGTAATTGACGGCAACGGCGGTGCATGGCGTCCCGTTAAAAAGTTTAAGCTGCCGGAGCGTCAGTGGGACAGCCTTGTAAAGGGCGGCGGCGTTATACTTGAGGGTAAGGAGGAAATGTGGTGGCCTACCGAAAGCGCAATGGAGGGACACAAAACACTTATCCCTAACCCCGAGCTTTTAAGAAATAAGGCAGAGTGTGAAAAGTATCGTGATTTTCTGCGCCCTGCAATGGTACATCTTTCGGGCTGCCGTAAGGTGCTGCTTGACGGGCCTACCTTCCAGAATTCGCCTGCATGGTGTCTGCACCCATGGCTTTGCCAGCATTTAACCATAAGAAATGTCAGTGTGCGTAACCCATGGTTCTCACAGAACGGCGACGGTCTTGACGTTGACTCCTGCAAGTATGTTAAGGTTTATGACTCTGTTTTTGACGTTGGTGATGATGCACTCTGCGTTAAGTCGGGCAAGAATGAGGACGGCAGAAAGCTCGGCAAGCCATGCGAATATGTTGAGTTTAACAACTGTATCGTTTATCATGGACATGGCGGCTTTGTTGTCGGCAGTGAGATGAGCGGCGGCGTTAAAAATATTCAGATTACCGACTGTACCTTTATCGGCACCGATACGGGTCTTAGGTTCAAGAGCTGTCTTGGCAGGGGCGGCGTTGTTGAAAATATCTATGTTGACGGTATTGATATGACCGAAATACCAAAAGAGGCTATTATCTTTACCATGGGCTATGATATGGATACCAAGGAGGGACAGAGTGTTGCTCCCGAGGAAATACCCGAGTTTAAAAATGTTTACATAAATAACGTAAACTGTGCAAAGGCAGGTACGCCTATTTCAATTTCGGGTCTTTCATCCATGCCTGTACACGATATTTATTTAAAGAATATCAATATTGCATCTGCAAAAGAGGTTACAATCTCCAATGCGGAAAATATTGTACAGGAAAATGTTAATGTTACTAAAATCTGACAATTAAAGGCGGTGTAAAAGCCGCCTTTTTTAATACGAGGTCTGTATATGTATAATTTCAGCTTAACAAAAAGTGAATATATCCCCGAAATATCCTCCGAGGTGCTTTTATACACCCACACAAGCGGCGCAAGGCTTGTCTATGCGAAAAATGAGGATAAAAACAGGGTGGTTATGCCCGTTTTTAAAACCCTGCCCCAAAATGACAAGGGCATACCACATATTGTGGAGCACTGCACCCTTTGCGGCTCACAGAAATATCAGCTTAAGGACTCCTTTAACGTGCTTGAAAAGGGCAGTATTTACACCTATCTCAATGCAATTACCTATGAGGACAAGACGGTTTATCCCGTTGCCTCAACCGATGAGGACGAGCTAAAAAAAATGGCAGCAGTTTATGCTGACGCACTCTTTGCGCCGCTTATGACACAGAATGAGGGCATATTCCGTCAGGAGGGTGTTTATCGTGATAAAAACGGTTTTAACGGCGTTGTGCTTAATGAAATGAAGGGTGCTTTTTCAAGCGAGCGTAAAAAGCTCGGCAATGCACTTAGCTCCAAGCTGTATGACAGGTGCAGTTACCGTTATTATTCGGGCGGAGTACCCGAGAGCATAAAGCAGCTTGATTATGAGGAATTTAAGCGCTTTTACGGGGAGAGGTATACGGGCGCAAACTGCCTTATTTATATTTACGGCGATGTTGATATTGAGTATTATATGCGCCTTTTTGACAGTTATTTAAAGAACGGTGAAGCTGCGCCTGTCAGCTATGATGTCATATACTCCTATACGGGTGAGGACATCAGTGTAAAGGCAGGCAGTGCCGCAGAGGGACTTTGCGGTGCGACATTTGCAATGTGCAATGCGGAGAGCTATGAGGAATGTGTTTATCTTTCCGTACTGGGTGAGGCGCTTATCTCCTGTGAAAACTCAATTTTAAGGCAGCATTTGGTTGACAGCGGCATAGCCGTAAAGGTCAGCGGCGGCTATGATGACAGCGCAAGGGCAACAAGGCTTAGTATTTTTGCCGAGGGTGCGGATTTTAACCGCTTTAAAGCCGAGCTTAACAATATTTTTGCCGACCTTGTGAAAAACGGTGTGCCAAAGGATAAAATAAGTGCCGCTGTCAGCAGGCTTAAATTTTATATTAAGGAGAGGGATTTCGGCTATAAGCCCGAGGGTCTGTTTTTTGGTTTGGAGCTGATGAAAGGGCTTTTGTACGGAGATACCTCATTTGAGCCGCTGAAAATTGAAACAATGCTTGACGGTGCGGAAAATGCCGACTATGCACATTACATTGAAAAATATCTTTTAAATAAAGGTGTTTACGGCTATACCGTTAAGGGAGAACAGGCAGAGCAGGAATGTACAATGCCAATAAATGATGAGCCGCTTAAAAAATTTCAGTCGCAGACGGACAGTGCGGAAATGCTTGCTAAAATACCTGCAAAAAATGTGCGTGATATTGCACCCGAGCCGCTTTGGTTTGACTATGACTTTGACGGCGGCTGCCTTTTTACGGAGGATAACAAGAGCGATATTGTATACCTCGACCTTGTTTATCCGCTTGACAGATGCGATATAAGCACAGCGGCATTTTACGGCTTAACGGCACTTTATATGGATACAGAGCTTATGGCACAGTGTGAAAAACTTTTTGGCAAGTTTACCGCACAGGCAGACAGCTTTGATAAAAACGGCAAATCCATTCCTATTATTATGCTTTCGTTTTCATTTTTGCGGGATAATATCAGGGATTGTATCAGCATAATAAAACGCTTTATCGGCACAATCCGCTTTGAGGATAAAAAAAGCACCGCCTGTGCAGCAGAGCAGAGGATGGCTTTTAAAAGAGGTATGCAGCTTTACGGCAACCGCTTTGCATACAGACGTGCGCTTGCCTGCGTCAATAAAAATGATATTTTAAAGGACAGGGCAAACGGTGCGGTAATGTATGACTGGCTTTGCGGCGAAAGAAATTTTGCGAAAGCTGCACAGGAGATTGCAGATTATATTGCACATACAAAACCTGCTGCGGTTTTAAGGGGCAATGCCGATGACAGAAAATATATTGCTGAACATCTTTCACTTGCAGATAAGCTGCCCGATGTATCTTATTTTAATGCAGAGCTTTTTAAGGGCGGCGGCTTTTACACGGGCAGTGATGTAAACAATACCGCACTTGCGCTTAAACTGCCATATTACAAGGGCAGCTTTGCACTGGCACAGACAATTATTGAAAGCGGTTATATATGGGATAAAATAAGGCTGGAAGGCGGCGCCTACGGCGGCGGCTGTGCTTTTTTAAGAAATAGCACAATGTATATGTATTCCTATAGGGACCCGCAGCTTGAAAAGACAAAAGAGGTGTTTAAAAATGTAGGCAGATACCTCTCCACGCTTGATATTTCACACAGTGAGCTTAACCGCTTTGCAATAGGTGCGGCAGCTCCGCTATTAAAGCCCGTAAAAAACAAAACGATTAATTTGAGGGTGCTTACACAGGCTTTGCTTGGCAGAAATTATGAGGACGAAAAGGAGCTTGTAAAAAGCCGCCTTGCCTGTACGATAGATGATATAAGGCAAATCGGCACACTGATAGAAGATAATATGTCCAAGGCGGAGATTGTGAGCTTTGGCAGTAAAGCGGTGTTGGGTAAATAGTATACACTATTGCCGCTGAAATTTTATATTAAAACTTAACAATGCCCGTATTGACAATAAATTACGGATATATTATAATTTATCGGAGTAAAAAGGAAATTTATTAAATTTTTCAAGGAGTGAAAAAACTAATTTTATGGACGAAAATCTATCGGACAATTTACCGCTGATGATAGTTATTGCACTGTTAATAATGGGCTCTGCATATTTTTCGGCAACGGAAACGGCATTTACCAAGTTTAACCGTATCAAAATGAAAAATGAGGCAGCCCTCGGTGATAAAAGGGCAAAGCTGGTTATGAAGCTTGCAGATAATTATGACAACCTTTTATCCTCAATATTAATAGGCAACAACATAGTCAATATTTTTTCAACCTCGCTTGCCACTGTGCTTTTTACAAACCTGTTCGGCGAGTCGGGTGTTACGGTTGCAACTGCGGTTATGACGGTGCTTGTACTTATTTTTGGCGAAATTACGCCAAAGAGTGTTGCCAATGATGCGGCAATAAGCGTGTCAAAGTTTTCTGCGCCGTTTATTAGCTTTATATCAATTATACTTACCCCTGCAAACTTTATTTTCGGCTTGTGGAAAAAGCTTATTAACAAATTTCTTCATCTGCGCAACAGTGATGAAATTACAGAAGAAGAGATTGTGTCCATAGTTGAGGAGGCAACCCAGGAGGGAAATATTGATGAAAAATCGGGCGGTCTTATTATAAACGCCATTGAATTTGACGATGTTTTTGTAAGGGATATATGTACGCCAAGACCTAATGTTGTTGCTATAAGGGACAGCTACTCGGCAGATGAAATTATGCAGACCTTTGAGGAGTGCGGCTTTTCAAGGCTGCCTGTTTACCACAAAACCATTGATGATGTTTACGGCTTTATTAACCAGAAGGACTTTTTCCGTTATATGATAAACTCCAAAAAGGAGCTTAGTGAAATAGTGCACCCCATTATACTTGCAGCGCCCACAATGAGCATTGCAAATATGATGAGCGAGTTTCAGAAAAAGCATACCCATATTGCAGGTATTATTGACGAGTTCGGCGGCTTTGCAGGTCTTGTTACCCTGGAGGATATACTTGAGGAGCTTGTAGGTGAAATATGGGACGAGCATGACAAGGTTGTACCTGATATGCGCAAAACCGATGAGGGTGAATATATAGTCCTTGGTACGGCAAACCTTGACAGAGTGCTTGAGAAATTTGAAATTGAGGGCGGAGATGACGAGCACGTATCAATTAACGGCTTTGTTGCAGACCAGATTGGCAGTATACCAAAGACAGGCGATACAGTACAGTACCGCAATCTGCTTATTACCGTAACAAAGGCAAACAAAAGGCGTGCAATAGAGGTTAAAATAAAGGTGCTCTCAACCGATGATGAGGATAAGGAGTGTAAGGAATGAAAAAATTTATATCCGTATTTCTTATAGCTGCGGCATCTGCGGCATTTTGCAGCAGTGTATATGCAGATGACAGTACAATAACAGTTCAGCTTGATAAGGAGCCTGTCAGCTTTGAAAGCCAGCAGCCCGTAATTGTGGAGGGCAGAACACTTATTCCGCTGCGTGGAGTGTTTGAAAAAATGGGTTATACCATAAGCTGGGACGGAAATACAAAAACCGCTATGCTTATTTCCGATAAAACAAGGGTAAGCGTTACGGCAGGCAGCTCCGAGTTTACTGTAAACGGCGAAACTAAGGCGCTTGATGTGCCTGCACAGATTATGAACGGCTCGATGATGCTTCCTCTGCGTGCAATAGGCGAGGCGGCAGGTGCTAATGTAACATGGAACGGCGCTGTAAAAACCGTTGAAATTGATACAAAGTCAGCCAATGTAAGCGATATTATCAAAACAAGCGACTATCTTGTAAGCTATGCAAAGGCGGTTGAGCCAATAGCGGAGGTAGAGGAGCTTTGTACGGAGCTTAAAGGGCTTGACGGAGAAATTACCGCACCCGAGCTGCAGAGCTACAGGGTAAGGCTTTATAATGCAGGTCAGACAATTACCTCAGTTAAGGAGGCGGTTGAAAGGCTTGAAGTACCCGACAGTATGACAGAGCTGCATACCGTAAGGCTTGAGGCGCTGGACAAGCTTTTGGAAAATATAAATGTACTTATTGACTACTGCGATGGCAAAATAAGTGAAAAGGCACTTACGGATAAGATAAATACCATTGCCGCCGAGGCTGATGCCATAACAAAAAAGAATAATGAGCTGCTTGAAAGCATAGAAACTGAGTAAAAATTACTGCCGCACAAATATGCGGCAGTTTTTATGTGTGGTAAATTAATGGTTTAGCGGATAACGGCACTGCGTGCCTACACCTCATCCACCACTGACGTGGTCCCCCTTCCCCTGAGGGGAAGGCTTGAAATGTGCAGGTAACTAAGGCTTCCCCTCAGGGGAAGCTGTCAGCTTTAGCTGACTGATGAGGTGTAGCTGCGACAGCAGCGTTATTACCATAAACTCTAATTTATCTTTTGCCAACAGCAAATTTTATGCTTGTTTTCATTTCACCGTCCACCTCAAGCTGTGAAAATGCGGGTACGCAGACAAGCTCAATTCCGTTAGGTGCAACATATCCTCTTGCAATGGCAATGCTTTTTACTGCCTGATTGACGGCGCCTGCGCCTATAGTTTGTATTTCCACCTCGTTTTCGTTACGTACAATAGCAGCAATAGCGCCGGCAACAGACTTAGGCTGTGATGTTGATGAAACCTTTAATACTTCCATTATATGACCTCCTCTGAATAGTTTGCCGTATTATTTTGTACAGCAGCAATAATGTTTATACTTTAAAAAAGCCTTGACATTTATATAAAATTCTGTTATCATAATTAGGCACGATAATTTGCGGATATGGCGGAATTGGCAGACGCGTAAGATTCAGATTCTTATCCTCGTAAGAGTGGTGCAGGTTCAAGTCCTGTTATCCGCATTAAGCCCTGACCCTGAACTTGGTTAGGGCTTTTGTTATATCTATTTTCTATTTTAATATAAGGAGCGGAAATAATGAAAACGGATACAAAAAAATTAACAACTGCCGCAATGCTATGTGCTATTGCCTACGTGGTTATGTTTGTGGGCAGAATACCCATATCCACTGTTGATTTTTTGAAGTATGACCCAAAGGATATTATAATTGCAATTGG
>CABUWB010000062.1 GCA_902495025.1 uncultured Eubacteriales bacterium | reverse complement strand
GTCCTGATACGCACCTCATCATTTGAGAGCTTTTCAAGGCTTGCCCTTACCGCCTCAACAGAGCCCTGTACGTCTGCCTTGATAACAATGTTAAGCTCCTTGATGTTACCGCTCTGAATCTGGCTGAAGAGGTCGTCAAGAGATACCTTCTGAGGTGTATCCTTGATAAGCTCCTCCCTGTCCTTTGCGGCAACGGACTCGGCAACCTGTCTTGCGTGCTTTTCACTCTGTGCAACGTAGAACATATCGCCTGCCTTTGGCACCTCATTAAGACCTAAAATCTCAACAGGTACGGAAGGACCTGCCTTTTTAACCTTCTGGCCCTTGTCGTTCATCATGGCACGCACACGACCGTAGGTGGAGCCTGCAACAATAGGGTCGCCAACGTTAAGTGTACCGTTCTGTACAAGTACGGTTGCAACTGAGCCACGTCCCTTGTCAAGCTGTGCCTCGATAATGCTGCCCCTTGCCTTTTTGTCAGGGTTAGCCTTAAGCTCCTTCATCTCGGAAACAAGAATAATCATTTCAAGCAGGTGGTCAATACCCTCCTTGGTTGATGCGGAAACGGGTACGCAGATTGTGTCGCCGCCCCAGTCCTCGGAGATAAGACCGTATTCAACAAGCTCCTGCTTAACTCTCTCAGGATTAGCGCTTGGCTTATCAATTTTGTTAATTGCAACTATAATTTCAACGCCTGCAGCCTTTGCGTGGTTGATAGCCTCAATTGTCTGTGGCATAACACCGTCATCAGCAGCTACTACAAGTACGGCAATATCAGTTACCTGTGCGCCTCTCATACGCATTGCGGTAAATGCCTCATGACCTGGTGTATCGAGGAAGGTGATAGGCTTGTCATCTATGGATACAGTATATGCACCTATGTGCTGTGTAATACCGCCTGCCTCCCTGCCTGTTACGTTTGAGTGTCTGATAGCGTCAAGCAGTGATGTTTTACCATGGTCAACGTGACCCATAACAACTACAACAGGAGGTCTTTCAACAAGGTCTTCCTCGTTGTCCTCTTCCTCTCTGAATTCCTCCTCAAGCAGGTCAATTTCCTCTGCTCTTTCGGCAATTACGTCAAGCTCATCACAGATTGCCTCAGCAAGCTCAAACTCAATCTCCTGATTAATGCTTGCCATCACATTTTTCTTCATAAGGCGCATAACTATATCCGCAGGTGCTTTGCCAAGCTTATCTGCAAGGTCCTTAACTGTAATTGTATCACCAATCTGAATAATCTTAATATCGTCATCATCTGCCACAGCAGCTTCAACTACAGGTGCGATGTCCTCTTTCTTAAACTTATTCTTCTTGTTTTTCTTGTTCTTTTTATTCTGGTTGCCAGCAGGGTTTAAGTTTGGCTTTGGCTTTGTAAAGTTGGAGCCTTTGTCCTGCTTGTTGTTATTGTTGTTGTTATTATTATTATTGCCGTTTCTGTTATCGTTTCTGTTGTTTCTGTTATTGCGGTCGTTTCTGTCGTTTCTGTCAGACCTTTTTTCGCCGCCCTGTCTTTTGTCGTTTCTGTTTGGTGCAGGCTTTCTGTCGGCGTTGTCAGCCTTATTAGGAGTCTGTGGCTTTTTATCGCTCTTTTTATCCTGCTTAGGCTCGCTCTTTTTCTCTGGAGCCTTTGGCTGTTTGTTTTCAGCCTTAGGCTCGCTCTTTTTCTCTTCCTTTTTCTCCTGTGGCTGATAAAGCTTTTTCACCTTTTCAACCATTTCGTCCTCAACGCCGCTTGAATGGGACTTAACCTCTGCCCCCAGTTCATTAAGTTTGCCGATGAGCTCTTTATTGCTTATATTTAAAATTTTTGCCAGTTCGTATACTCTCATTTTCGACAAATCAATCACCTCCGTTTATAATAAGGGAATAACTGCCATTACAGCAAAAGTTCCGTTTCTATTTTCTGTGCAAACGTGCTGTCCGTAACTGCAAATACCGTTCTGTTATACATACCAACCGCTTTGCCAAGCTCCTCCCTCTCGCCTTTGATAAGGTAAGGGATGCCGCCTGAGGCGCAGCGTGAGGTTATTTTCTTTTTGGTATTTTCCGAGGCGTCCTCGGCTATTATTACAAGCATACAGCCCTTAGCCTTTATAGACATTATAACCGTATCCTCGCCTGTAATAAGTCTGCCCGCTCTTTTTGCAAGCGAAAGCATTGATGCCGCCTTTCTGCTTATCATTGCTGCGTCAGCTCCTTTTTAAGCTCCTCATAAACGCTCTGGGGTACCTTTTCTTTAAAGGAGCGCTCCAGTCCCTTTGACTTGTGCGCCTTTTCAAGACATTCCTCATTGGGGCATATATAAGCGCCCCTGCCCTGCATTTTGCCTGTTGCGTCCAGCTTAAATGTGCCGTCCTCACACTTTACAATGCGTATAAGCTCCTTTTTTGGCTTCATCTCCTGACAGCCTGTGCACTTTCTGAGTGGTATTTTCTTCTTAATCAATGTTAATTACTCCTCGTCCTGCTCGCCATCGTCCTGTGCATCAAGGTCAACAAAGGATGTAAGTCTTGCCTGCGACTCGCTCTTAATATCAATCTTCCAGCCTGTAAGCCTTGCAGCAAGTCTTACGTTCTGACCCTCCTTGCCGATTGCAAGCGATAACTGGCTGTCAGGCACAACAACTCTTGCGCACCTTTCTTCCTCGCTCTCGCTTGTTTCAACAGCTACGACCTTTGCAGGGTTAAGCGCCGAGGCAATAAGCTTTTTAGGGTCTTCGCTCCAAGGAACGATGTCAATCTTTTCGCCCTTAAGCTCATTTACAATTACATTTACCCTTGCGCCGTTAGGGCCTACACATGCGCCTACCGCATCAACATTTTCGTTTTTGGAGTAAACTGCCATTTTTGTTCTGGAGCCTGCCTCTCTTGCAATGCCCTTAATCTCAACAGTACCGTCCATAACCTCGGGTACCTCAAGCTCAAAAAGCCTTTTAACAAGCTCAACATGTGTCCTTGAAACATTAACAACAGGGCCCTTTGGAGTATTTTTTACCTCGTAGATATAAACCTTGATTCTGTCGTTGAAGTTATAGGTTTCACCCGGAATCTGCTCCTGTGCGGGGAGCATTGCGTCCATCTTGCCAAGGGAAACAATTACATTTCTCTTTTCGCTCCTCTGTACGATAGCGGTATCAATGTCCTTATCCTTTTTAAGGTACTCGTTATAGAGCTTTTCCCTTTCAGCCTCTCTGAATTTCTGCACAACAACCTGCTTTGCGGTCTGTGCGGAAATACGTCCGAAATTTTTTGGAGTAATTTCGTACTCGACAATATCGCCGTACTCGTAGTTAGGGTCAATCTGCCTTGCATCCTCCAGCGATACCTCAAGGAAAGCGTCGTATACGTCCTCGGTAACCTCTTTCTGTGCAAAAACCTTTATATCGCCTGTTTCCCTGTTAATATCAACCCTGATATTCTGGGATGTGCCGTAATTTTTCTTGCAGGCAGTTTCAAGCGAGGTTTTGATTGCTTCAAAAATAAGCTCCTTGTCAATACCCTTTTCCTTTTCAATTAAATTTAAAGCTTCAATAAGCTCATGGCTGTCCATTTTGCCGTTGTCCTCCTTAATGTATAATGTATATAAAAATATTTTTTAAAAAATTACCGCAAGCCTTGTTGAGGCTACCTCTTTTATAGGAAAGGAAAGCTCTGTGCCGTCCTCCTGCAAAATAACCACATTATCCTCAATAAGCCCTGCAAGGCTGCCTCTGAACTCCTTGCTGCCGTCCACTGCCTTATAAAGCTTGACATCAACAAGTCTGCCCTTGTACTTGGTGTACTCGTGCTCCCTTTTCAGCACCCGGTCAATACCCGGTGAGCTTACCTCTAAAATGTATGGCTCATCTGTAATATCGTCCTCCAGCCTTTCGTCCAGATAGCGGCTTACAATTTCACAGTCATCAATGGTGATGCCGCCCTCCTTGTCAACATATACCCTTAAATATTTGTTGGGGCCTTCCTTGACAAACTCGGCGTCCACAAACTCAAAGCCGTTTTCCTCAATTATAGGCATAGCAAGCTGCTCGGCAAGCCTGACTATATCCTTTGCCTGCATTTTGTCAACCTCCTTTAAATGGTTTTGAACATAAAAACAGGGTTTGCAAAAAGCAACCCCTTTTCCGTCCTCGCAAAAAAGTTCAGCAGTGCCTGCACGTACATAAAGTGCGGCAGGGGTCAGTACTTAAACTAAAAATAGTTTAAGATAAAACAAGAGTGGGCATAACCCACTCTTAATTTCTCCAACAGTCACTATGTTGATTATAACATCAAATATTTCCCATTGCAAGTATTTTTATTCTTTTTAGTAAATTTATTTTTTAATAAGGTAAAAATTTCTTCATTATATGTCGTTTTTTTAAATAAAAAAGGAACTGCCTGTCAGCGGCAGCTCCCTGTTATAAAATATTACTCTACAGCAGCAGGTGTTGTAACAACATCAGCAGCGGCAGGTGTTGTAACTGCATCTTCAGCTGTGCCTGCAGTTACGTTTACTGTCTTTGTTTCAGCGTCCCAGTCAACATTGTAGCCGAAGGTTTCGGAAAGAAATCTTACAGGTACCATTGTTCTGCTGTTAATGATTGTTGCAGGTACGTCAACAGGTACGGTTTCGGTAACGCCGTCCTCTGTAACCTTGAGGTTTACGCCGCCAATTTCCATAGCAACTGTCTTGCTGCCGTATGTAAAGGTAACAGTCTTTGTGTTTGCGTCCCAGTCAACAGTGCTGCCTAAGTTCTCAGCAATTACTCTTACAGGTACTACTGTTCTGCTGTCAACTATAACAGCGCTCTGGTCTGTTTCAACTGCCTTACCCTCTACAAGCAGGTTTACCTTTGTGTAGTCTGCTGCTGAGGTTGGTGCTGCAAGTGCGGATACGGTGAACATTGCAGCTAAGGTTAACATAATTTTCCTTTTCATGGTCAATTCCTCCCAAAAAATAAAATTCAAAAAACATTATACACCTTTTTTTGGAAAATTCAACATAAATTTTAAAAATAATGCACAATACGCCTGTATTGATATTTATTTTGCTGTGTGGTACAATAATTTTAAGAAATATTACAATACAGGGAGCGGTAATATGAAATATGTAATAATGGGTACAGGCGGTACGGGCGGCTGCATAGGCGGATATCTTGCAAAGGCGGATTGTGATGTAACGCTTATAGCAAGGGGCAGCCATTTAGAGGCAATACGTGAAAAGGGACTTACCATAGAAAGCTCTGATAAAGGCACATTTAATGTGAAAGCAAAGGCGTGTACAGCGCAGGAGTATGCCGATAAGGCGGACGTTATTTTTGTATGCGTAAAATATTACTCCATAGACGAGGCTATAGACTTTGTAAAAAAGGCAGCACACAGGGATACAGTTGTTATACCTGTGCTTAACGTGTTTGGTACGGGCAGCTATATGCAAAAGGCACTGCCCGATATTACAGTAACTGACGGCTGTATTTACATTTACAGCTTTATAAAGGAAAGCGGAGTTATTGCAAAGCCGTCGGATATATTCAAGGTGGTTTATGGACTCAGGGACGGACAGGACAGGCGCAGTGAGGGTGTTTTAAAGGCTGTTGCCGAGAATATGAAAAGGGCAGGTATAGAGCCGATGCTCTCCTGTAATGTCAAAAAGGACACCTTCCGCAAGTTTACATATATTTCACCTGTTGCTGCGGCAGGGCTTTACTGCAATGCCACAGCAGGGGACTTTCTGAAAGCGGGACAGGCAAGGGATATATTAACCTCACTTATGAATGAGCTGCTTGTGCTTGGCAGAGCCATGGGCATTGAATATGAGGAGGATATGGTGCAGTTTAACCTTGATATTATAGCAGGGCTTAAACCCGACGCCGATACCTCAATGCAGAGGGATATTGCCGCAGGCAGAAAATCAGAGGCGGACGGACTTATTCACAGAATTGTGGAGTGGGGCAGGGAATATAATGTACCCGTTCCTACTTATGAAATGGTTGCGGAAAAGTACTGATGTGTGGTAGAATAAAAATGTAAATAAATATTTAATTAAGGGAGGATTTTAATTATGAAGAAATTTATTGCAGTATGTATGGCAGGCTTAATGCTTGCAGGTATGCCTGTAAACGCTTTTGCGGAGGGTATAATGTATGAAAATGCACCTGTTGCTTTCAGCTCACAGGAGCCTGTTATTATTGACGGCAGAACCTATGTGCCTATAAGGGACGTATTTGAAAAGCTCGGCTTTAAGGTGGATTGGGATGCAGATACCAAAATTGTAAGCTTAGAGAATGATTATTATAATACTACGCTTACAACAGGCACAAGTAAAATTATCGTGCTTAATGTTAATTTTGATTTAATAGCACGCAGGCTTGAAAACGAGGTTAAAATAATCAATGGCAGAACAATGCTGCCTCTGCGTGAAATACTTGAGGCTATGAACTACGAGCTTGCATGGGATGCTGAAACAAAGACAACTACCATTACAGATAAAAATGATTATGAGGAGCTTGGTGCTGCCCTTAAAAAAATTGAGAATATGACAAATAAGGGTAGTGAAGAATACGCCCCAGATACATCAAAGCCTGTTGGTGAGTTTACAGCAGAGGAAAAGGCTTGGCTTGAAAATCTGTACACAATATTATCGGGTGAAAAGTATACTGATATTGCAAACAGTGCACAGGAAGATGCCAAAAAGCTGGAAGAGCTTGCGGTTTTAATTGTTAAGGATATTGAGTCGGTTGAGTGTCCTGACAGCCTTAAGGGTGTAAAGGCTTCTGTTTATGATACGCTTGACAGTGTAAAGAGTGCATATTTCTCAATGAATCAGCTTGAAGGCTTGTTAGAGGACGAAACAGACGAGGTTAAATCGCAGACAGGTTTCCTTATCGGATTTTCAATGATGGCTAAGATGGCTGCAAGTGTGGCAGATGTTAAGTCAGAGCTTGATAGCATCTACACATCAGGCAATTATGACCCTGAAACAGAGCTTGGCAGCGTATATCCAATTTCGGGTTCTAATGATGCTGAGTTTGAGCCAGCCGAAGGAGTAGAAATTTTAGAATAAGGAAAGAGATTATGGCAGAAAATTTTGTAATTGGTGAAATTGTAAATACACAGGGCATTAAGGGCGAGGTGCGTGTTATTCCACATACTGACGATATAACACGCTTTGAGCTTTTAAAAAGCGTGCTTGTTTTAAGGCGTGGCGTGCTGGAGGAAAAGGAAATACAGTCCGTAAGGTACCACAAGAAGTTTGTGCTGCTTAAATTTAAGGGCATTGACGATATTAATGCGGCAGAACCTTACAAGGGCTGTGAGCTGCAGATACCTGTGGAGCAGGCACTCCCCTGCGGTGAAAATGAATATTACGTAAGGGATTTATGCGGTATGAGCGTATACAATGAGGACGGCGAGCTTTTAGGCGCACTTTCCGACGTGCTTTTTACGGGCGCAAACGATGTATACGTTATTCAGCCAACCGACCCCGATAAAAAGGATATTCTTCTGCCTGCCATAAAGCAGTGCGTGCTTGATGTAAACGTAGCCGAAAAGAAAATGACGGTTAAGCTGCTGGAGGGTCTTGAACAATGAAGTTTTATGTACTGACCCTCTTTCCCGAAATGGTAACAGAGGGGCTTAGCCACAGCGTTATCGGCAGAGCGTTAAAGGATAAAACCATTGAAATTGAAGCCATAAATATAAGAGATTTTGCAAACAATAAGCACAACAGTGTTGACGATTATCCCTATGGGGGCGGTGCAGGTATGGTTATGCAGGCGCCCCCTGTTTACAATGCCTATTTAAGCATACGTGACAGGGTGAAGGAGGGCTGTCGTGTTGCCTATATGACGCCGCAGGGCAGACCATTTAAGCAGTCTGTTGCGGAGGAGCTTGCTGGCGAAGAGGAGCTTATTATCCTTTGCGGTCATTACGAGGGTATTGATGAGAGGGTTATTGAGGAGATTGTAACTGATGAAATATCCATCGGCGACTATGTACTCACAGGCGGCGAGCTTGCCGCCATGGCGGTTATCGACTCGGTTTCAAGGCTTATCCCTGGTGTACTTAATAAGGAAGAAAGCCATATTGACGAGAGCTTTGCAGGCAGCCTGCTTGAATATCCGCAGTATACAAGACCGCCCGAGTTTCTTGGCAGAAAAGTGCCCGATGTGCTTTTAAGCGGCAACCATGGGCTTGTTGATAAATGGCGCAGGGAAAAGTCCATTGAGCGTACACTTAAAAAGCGCCCCGAGCTTTTGGAGGGGGCGGAGCTTACCGATAAGGAAAAGGCTTTTGTTGAAAGCCTGAAAAACAGCTATTATTAATTTTGGAGGAATGGCAGTGTTTGATTTTAAAAAGGAAATTTCCAAATATAAGCCTATGCACGAGATAGAGGAAATTGAAAAGGTTATTACTGAAAATGAAATACAGGATATAATGGATATGTTCAAAATGGTTGAGCGTAAAAAAGCAGGTGGGGAGCATATATGATGAAGTGTCCTAATTGCGGTTTTAAATTTGGCAGCGGCAATATATGTCCCTCCTGCGGTGATAATGCGGCTATGCGTGCAAGGGCATACAATATTTCGGCAAGGCTTTACAATATCGGGCTTGAACAGGCTAAATCAAGGGACTTGTCGGGCGCTGTCGAGAGCCTTAAAAAAAGTATTCTCTTTGATAAAAACAACATAAATGCAAGAAATGTGCTCGGTCTTGTTTATTATGAAATGGGACAGATGGCAGATGCACTTGTACAGTGGATTGTAAGCCAGAATATACGCTCTG
>CABUWB010000061.1 GCA_902495025.1 uncultured Eubacteriales bacterium | reverse complement strand
GAAAGGAGGAAAAATAATGAGAAAAACATTATCACTCATTCCCTTTGTTACCGCAGCTGTAATTGTTACCGCAGTGTCTGTGCCTGCTGCCAATAATACAATAATTAATAAAAGCTCGGTTGTAATATCGGATGGAAACACTATTACAGATGAAACGTCCTGCTTTTATTCAGGCACAGATACAGGCAAAGTAAAATTTGTTATAGGTGAAGCCTTTCTTACAACAGGCAGTACAGTTATTGCTTTTAACGCACCAACATATATACAGCCTGACACAAAATCCACTATGCTTCCGTTAAGAGCAGCGGCAACTGCCATAGGCAATCTTGAGGGCGGCTCCCAGGTAAAGGTAAGCTGGCAGGATAGCACAAAAACAGCGCTGGTAAGCTGCGGTGGTAAGGAAATTGCTTTTAAGGCGGGAAGCAATAAAATAACAGTAAACGGAAATTCCACAACAATGACTGCCTATGCCGAAATAAAAAATGGTCAGACCTTTGTGCCGCTGCGTGCATTAGCTGAGGCATTTGATGCGAAGGTTGAATGGGATGCCAATACCCAGACTGTAACGTTATATAAGTAGCTTTGCTGCTATATATAAATTTAACCAAACATATCTTTTTCAGTTAAAAGGAGGAATCGCAATGAAAAAATTATTAAAATCAGCAGTACTTACTTCAGCAATGGTCCTGAGTGTATGTTCAACGGCATTTGCAGCACCGTCGGGAAATATTACCGACATTGACAACACAGCAATTTTATACCTGAAGGATTGCGACAATGCTTTTGTTACCCAGGTGATAACAGATGTCAATGTTGTCAACAATATCGACATTGGTGTAAACGTTGATACTTCAGAGCTGTGCAAGCCGCAGCAGAGCGGCAGCAGGACGCAGGAGGTTCTTCAGCGCAGCAGAGGAATAAGAGCAGGTCTTGGTGTAAGATAATTGCTAATCTGTCGGGTGGACTTAACAGTTCTGCCCGACAGATAAAATTCATCTTTTTAATTATATTATATATTTTTTAGGATTACAATAAGAAATTAAAAATAACTTATTTACACATGAAAGGAGAGATTTTTATGACAAATATAAAAAAGATAATTGTAGGTACAATGGCTATAGCCGCAATTTCTGTAATTTCTGTTTCGGCGGCAGAGTATAAAACCGAGCCGTTTGTGTATACTGCCTCAGGCGGTGCAGTGCCTATATTTTCACATCACACTGGTTATACGGATATTGGGATGCGTATTGATAGTATAAGGCAGGCAACAGAGGAGCTGCTTAAAAGGCTTTCGTCGGAAATAGAAGAAAAAATCAGCGGAATTTATTCCTCTGCTGCCTTATCATCAGACGGCAAAACCATTTTCTATACTCCGATAATTACCGAAACCGCCACTGCCGCTGATGTAACCGAGCAGATTACCGAGACAGTTGCCTGCACTGTAACCGAGCAGACTACCGAGGCAGCTACCTGTACTGTAACCGAAATCGAAACCTCAACCGAAAGTACCACTTTGTCAGCTGACAGCTCCATGGTTGGAGAGATTTTATCTATCACAAATGAAATAAGAAAATCAAATGGACTTACCGGGCTGGTATTGGACGATAAGCTGACGGCGGCTGCTGAATATCACGCAAGGGATATGGCGGAAAATAACTATTTTGACCACACATCTAAGGACGGTACGGATTTTTATACAAGAATAACCAGATTTACAACTGACTACTCAATGCTGGGAGAAAATATTGCTAAAGGTGATATGACAGCGGAGCAGGTTATGGATTTATGGATGAACAGCGATGGACATAGAGCCAATATCTTAAATAGCGATTACTGTCACATAGGTATTGCTCATTATAATGGCTATTTCGTTGTTGATTTTGCAGATTAATTTACTGATATTTATACAAAGGGGTGATGCCTATGCGGGTTTATAAATAAATCCTTATTTAAGTAATTTCAGGTTTTATAACAGCAAAATGTAAATTATTATTAATGCTTCATTATATATAAATATATAATTATTTTTAAGTGTATTATCATGCTGCTTTTTAACCTCTGAGCTGGCGTATGCAAATGCGGACAGCTTGGAGGTTTTACTATAAGGTGCAATTTTTAAATTAATGCTTTTGTCAATTAGTGGGTTGTAATTAAAAGTTTAGGTTAATTACAGCATATTTTATTAAGGTGTTGCAAAAGTATGTAAGTTGTGTTAGTATGTACTTAAATAGATTTGAGGTTTTGGAACAGTGTTACTCCACAGGGGACGAAAACGCTACTTCGGTCAATCCCATAATATCACCTGTTTTGGAACAGTGTTATTCCACAGGGGACGAAAACTTTCTATTTTTTCTCATGTCTATAAGTTTAGTTTTGGAACAGCGTTACTCCACAGGGGACGAAAACATCAAGCTCTTCTAACTTGTGCTCTATTTCTGTTTTGGAACAGTGTTACTCCACAGGGAACAAAAAAGTTAAAAACAGCCAAAAGGTGGTTTCAGACTGTCAAAAAAGTTCGTGCTTGGCACGGGCTTTTTTGTTTTGTGATATGGTAATATGAGGTGATAAACCATGCTAAGCAAAGCCGAAGGATAATATGGCAGTTAAATTTTACGCAAATAGAAATAGCCGCTTTTAATTATGAGTATATTAAAAGTGGTTGCCCAGAGAGGGTTCTAACCTGTGAAAAATTTAAAATAGCTTAATATTTTTTACATAATTAAAAAAAATCCTCTAATTTATAAGTGAAAGTAAATAAAAAGGAGGGTTTATTTATGCGTAAAAAAACAAGGAAAATGAGCTTGCCTGTTTATGTGCTGGCAAGTGTGTTTGTATGTCTGCTGTATTTTTTGGGACATCCCAGATTTTTAGAGGCACTGACCATTTATCAGCTGGATTTGTATATGAGTTATAAAGACGTAACAAGTCTGGTGCTTTATGGCATGCCTTTATTAAGTTTGATATTTGCAGCAATAACTTATAGGACAAGAAATACATGGAGTGTTATAGTTAATGCTTCATTACCGATAATGATTTTCTTATCACTGGTAGTTGCGCAGAACGTGTTTTGGCTGTTTGCGACTGTGTATGCAGTGATATTGTGGTTTTTTGTAATACAGGCTTACTATGTTTATTGTACAATGCTTGATAATGACAGTACAAAGGGCTTTTTTTATCTGATGGGCAGGAACTTTAGAATGATTTTGTTTGGCGTGTTGATGATAGTGATATTGCCGTCATATATATATCTGCGTAACAGCAATGCTGTGAATGCGGCGGATTATATAGAGGAACTGCATACTGAGATAGAGCAATTTGAAAGAGTAAAAGCTGAGGAGGGTACATATACATATCCTGATGAATTTGAGAATTTTGAAGAGAGTAAATGGAGCGATATGGATTTCAAGGACAGGTACAATCTGATTTTTAAGGTGTTTGAAATGGAAACGGAAATACTAAATACGGAGGGAGTGCGCTTTCAGGCAAAAAAATTAAGCGACAGCGATGGCACCTACGGCCTTTATTCGGACATGGAAAATACTCTTTATATAGATGCAGTACATCTGGCAAATGATGATGCTTACAATTGTATAAATACAGTAATTCATGAATGCAGACATGCTTACCAGTATTATTCAATAAAGGTGCTGGTTGAAATGCAGAAAAAAGACATAGATTATCATGGCTCAGCGTATTTTGACGAAGTTGAAAAATGGTGGAATGCAGACCTTAGCTATTTGTTTATGGACAACTATGCTGATTATTATGAAAATGAGCTGGAATACGATGCAAGAGCATACGCCGAAGAAAGAATGGCTGACTATGAAGATTTTTTGAAATAACTTCAAATTAAAAGTAAAGAATAACAAAAGGGAATCAGTTTTAAATATGATTCCTTTTTTTATCAAAAATTACGGAATTTAGAAAAAAGCTATAATTTATAGATGAAAAAGATTTAATCAATGGAAAAAAGGAGTGATTACATGGATAAAATATACCACATAATATATGGACATAGCAGAAATTATATTAATTTTGCCGTGAATAGGTTAATTAACAATGAATTTGGCGAGGGCAGAGAGTATGAAAGTTTATATGTAAGCTACTCGAAGCCTGAAACTGGCTTTCCGGCGTTTATGGATATGTATTCAGCTTTACAGAGAAAGGCACATTTTACTAACTTATATGAGGGTCTGCTCATTATAGACCTCTCTGAATGGGTCGGACATGAAAACGAAGAGTATTTTGATGTTTTAATAAGTTTTTTCAGTGATTACAGAGATACCATACAGCCTGTATTTATTGCTGTGATGAGTGAACAGTTACAGTATGTACAGGATATTGTAAATAAGGTAGAGGAATATTTTGAGCTTTGTGAAATAAATACATGTCAGATAAAAAGAAAAGATGCTGTCTTGTATATGAAAAAAGTGCAGGAAAGTTATAATACCGACATCAGTGCAAAAAACGTGAAAATGCTTTCTGTAGTGTTGGATGAGAATATATTGGATGTTACTGTTGAAAAAATATCCAAAATGATAGTAAGAGATGATGATTTAGAACTTTGTAAAATAAGAAATATAATTGAAATGGAAAATAAATCCGAAAACAAATATGCAATAGGATTATTAGGAGGTATGTGATTTATGGCTGTATTCAGATATAAATATGAAAGATTTATACCGCCGCAAAACAGTACAGGCTTTGCGGATAAAAGAGAATTTGTTGATATGCTTTTTCCTTTGCGTGATAATGGTAAGCAGGTGAAAAAAGCGGGCATTCCTCTGGTGCGTGGTGAAAAAATGACGTATACGGATTCGGGGGAGGACCATTACATAATATTGGGCAATACAAGCTCAAAAAAATCCAGAAATGTGGGTATGCCTACAATAGAGTTTCTGGCAGAAGCGGGAGAGAGTATGATTATTGCTGACCCTAAAGGAGAATACACTCGCAGGCACAGAGCAGGGTTAGAAAAGAAGGGATATAAAACTGCTGTTTTGGATTTTAAAAATATGCTGTCGGATAGCTGGAATCCACTTGCATACATTTATGAGCTCCATAAATTGGGGCAGGAAGATAAAGCATTAACGTATATTGCGGATTTGGTGGAAACCTTATCAGCACCATCAAAGGAGAAAAGTAAGGATGTATTCTGGAATCTTATGGCGGAGTCTTTGCTTCAGGGTTATCTTGATTTAATGCTTAATATATGTAAAAAGGAGGAATATAACATATCTACACTGATGGACTTTATTTCCGAAAAAAACAGTATATATGTGGATAAAATACTGGAGTGTGTACCAACTTATGCTTCCGCTTATTACAATATTAAAAATGTCAAGTTGGCACCGGAAAAAACCTATGCTTGTATTATCAATACATTACATGGAATATTGAAAATGTTTATACTTAATAAAAGCCTGTGCAGTATGCTGAAATGCAACAGCTTCAACATATCTGAAATAGATAGTGTCCCTACCGCTGTTTTTCTTGTTATTCCGGACAACAAGGATACCATGAATGGACTTGTAAGTCTTTTTGTTTCTCAGCTTTCAAATATACTGATTGACAAGGCTGATATAAATGTCACAGGAAGACTTAAACGCAGGGTGAACTGGATTATAGACGAGTTCGGAAATATTACAGAAATACCTGGGCTTGCAAATATGATTACTGCAGCACGCTCTAGAAATATGAGATATTTCCTGTTTGTGCAGTCGTTAGACCAGATAAAAAATAAGTATAACGCTTATCAGACTATTGCAGCAAACTGTTCCAAAGTGTTTCTGCATTCTAATGAGCTTGAAACTCTTGAGTATATATCTGAATTGTGCGGAAATAAAATTATTGCGGGTTGTGAATATCCGCTTATATCACCGGCAGAACTTCAGCAGCTTTCAAAGGAAAAGGGAGAAGCCCTTGTGTTAAAAAACAGATGTAAACCATATTTAACAATGCTTACGGATATTGACGATTATCCTCAGTTTAAATTTGATTTTGCTGACATTCCCATAAAAGATAGAATGAAATTTAAAATTTCAGATATTGTGGAGATATTAGAGGAAATATTAATCGGGCAGCGTGAATGTTATGATTATAGAATTAATGATATAAAAATTTGATTGCAGATGGCACTTATTTGAAATTTTATATTACCAGGAGGAATTAAACATGATTTATACACCATATATTAGTGAAAAAAACGGGTTTGCAGGTGATTTGTTCAGCCGAATGTTAAAGGACAGAATTGTATTTCTTTTTGGAGAAATTGATGATAATATTGCGGGTATGGTTGTTTCCCAGATGATGTATTTGGACAGTGCAGACAATACAAAGGATATCCAGCTTTACATAAACAGTCCGGGAGGCTCGGTTACGGCTGGAATGGCTATATATGATACTATGCGCTGTATCAAAGCTGATGTTGCGACTGTCGCTTTGGGGGAAGCGGCTAGTATGGGTGCCTTTTTGCTTGCTGCTGGTGCAAGAGGTAAGAGGTATGCCTTGAAAAACTCTGAGATTATGATTCACCAGCCGGCTGCGGGCGCACATGGGCAGGCAACGGATATACAGATAAGAGCGGATAATATAAAAAAATGCAAGGAGCGTATGGAAAGATTGCTTTCTGATTTTACCGGGAAGAGCAGGGCTGTAATAAAGAAGGTTACTGACAGGGACTATTTTATGACTGCGGAAGAGGCTGTAAGATTTGGTATAGTAGATTTTGTAAAATGATGCGTATTCGGCAATAATAAAAAATTTATAAAAAAATTTATAAAGTGGAAATTTTTTTGATTTGACGTATAATTTATTTATAGAAAGAAAAAAATAAGAGGGGGTGAAAAAACTATTGTATTTTTATTTTTAATAGAGTATAATAAAGATACAAAATAGTAAGAATAACGACTGGAACAGTGTTTCTATGACAAGGCTTTTAAAGTTTCGCGTTCCTTCGTATGGGTAATGTTGTTTGTGTATGTGAAATCTGTTGGTTTTGCTTATGCAAAGTCAAGCTGTCCGTAATAAAGCGGATGGCGAAGCTTACAATTTTTACTTATAAGGAGGAAATACATTATGAAAAACGATATACTTTTTAAAGCAATTATTAACGCAATGGCTGTATCGGCAGTAAAAAGCTGCACAGATAGAGTCGTGATAATCGATGAAGCGGGCACAAAAGAGCTTTATCTGCTTTTTAAACCGATTATTGAAAATTTATGTCGGCGGTATTACGTAAAAAAGAGCGGCATGGACATTTACATAATGCACAGAGAGGCAACTTTAGCCTTTTTCGACGCTGTTATAACGTATACGCCTGAAAATGGAGTTGATTTTCATGTGCACGCTTGCTCCGTAATTACCGGTCATATGACACGTATTACAAGAAACAGCAGGTACTGTGTGGAAACAGCTTCAGGCAATTCACTCTCTGACTGCGATAAGTGCAAAGCTATTTCGGAGGATGAAGGCGGTGAACATGAACGCTGGGACTGAGATATAATAAAGGGGTGGCCCGATTGTATCTGTCATTTTTCTGCTATTTGTATATAATGTCGGCATGCCTGATGGTGTGCCGGCTGACTAGAACTTGAGAAGTGCTTGAGTTGAACGGTTGCTTTTTTGTATGGTTTGTTGTATTTCCAATATCTGTATGGTATAACAATACAGACTAGCAAGGAAACAAGCTGATTTATGCAGTTTTATAATTCAAAATTCCTATTGTAGGCCGATTACATTTGTGTTTGTGAAGTCGATGATTTTGCTGATGCAAGGTCACTGCGGGTGCAAAAGCCCGTATGTAACAGGTAATTTTTTGTTTATAATAAGGAGGAAATGAATTATGAAAAATGAATTTGCAATAAGAGGGTACAAAAAAAACAGCAGTGAAGAAATAAATGCATTGGCATTGGCAACAGTAGTAACTGACGAAAATGGGGTAAAACATGTTGATAATGATGTCTTTGGTGAGCTTTGCGAGGCATTCGGACCACTCTTTATCAATATAAGTAACCGCTACTACGTAAAGAACCACAGTGTAAGTTCCGAAGACATACATCAGGAGGCTAGAATGGCCATTTACTATGCAGTTCTTAAGTATTCTCCTGAGCGTGGGGTGGACTTTTCAGCATATGCTGCAACGGTAGTACATTTTCATATGGTGACATTTCTCAGAAAGCTTAATAAGCAGGAATGGGAAGTTTCGTTAGACGTAGATGACAAAGATGATGAGAAATACGGCTATTCATTGGAACCATCAGGTCCTGAAGATTATGAGCCGGAGTACGCTTTTTTGATTAATAATGCCATCATAGATTTGCGTAATAGTTTGAAAAACGAGCGCCATAAGAAGGTTCTTGACTTATATGTTCTTGAAAACAGACAGAATGAAATTGCTGCATGCCTGGGCGTGTCAGAATCGTCTGTGAATAAGGATATAAAGAAGATATTCAGAAAAGCTGAAACAATGTATGGCAGGTCCGATGAAATCGGACCTAAAAAGGTCCGTTTTGTTGTGCCTGTTATCTGTGCACAGCTTGCTGCCTGAGTTTTATTTGGTGTTTCCTTGTTATTTGTATATGACGGCATACCTATGGGTATGCCGTCTTTTTTGTTTAAGATAATTCTTTTAGGTTATGTTTTAATATTAATCAGGATAAGGAGGCTGGTATTATGTATTTAATGATTGCGGAGGTTTCTCAAAAACAGGCTTATATTTTTAGTAGTCTTAAGCTGAGGGATAATATTAAAAATTCTGCTGATATTGATACGGTATTAAGTGAAGAATATTTAAATGGCATTGAAGGCTGCAACTGCGAAAATATTGTTTATG
>CABUWB010000060.1 GCA_902495025.1 uncultured Eubacteriales bacterium | reverse complement strand
TTTCCCGTTAAGCGATTTTTACCTGTTTATCGCAAAGCAGGAAATAGGTGAAAATCGTAGGGAAATAGCATAGCGGTACGGTGCATTTTATCTATTACCTTGCATTTACTGCATTAATGATTAAACATTCTTATACTATCTCTGAATAACCAATTCTCAGTAATTTCCCGTTAAGCGATTTTTACCTGTTTATCGCAAAGCAGGAAATAGGTGAAAATCGTAGGGAAATAGCATAGCGGTACGGTGCATTTTACCTGCTATTTTGCATTTACTGTATTACATTTATTAATTGCAACTTTGTTCATCAGCTCGCTGCAGTTTTATTTTGTAATACATTTACCATTGCTTTGCCTTTAACTTATTGTATATTTTGTCAATCTGCTCCTGTGTTAGTTTGCTCTCGGTCTTTATTATTTTATCTTCCAGCGTCCATTTTAACTGTCTATTGTTTATAACTTTTAAATTTTCGTTTGTATTTGTGATTTTTTTTAACGTAGCATCGTCGCCGAAGGTTATTATTGATGTTATTTCTTTGTCAGCTCCTACAATATCCCTTAAGTATTGTATATGTTTGTAATTTTGTTTTATTGGATTGTAAAAGTAAAATTTTTTACCGTTTTTAAAAGCCTGACACCATTTGTCAGATGCTTCATCTCCATATATCCAGCCTTTAAAATTTTTACTTTCAATTACGTATATGCCTGTTTCATGTATCATAAGAATATCAATCTCAGTTTTTTTATCTGCATTGTCCTTGTTTTCAACATATACATTAAACAAAAATTTCTTATATCCGCTTATATTGTAGATATTCCTATAAGCTGCATATTCCCCTGCTTTTCCTTTGTCTGTTATCATATCTTCATAACTTGTATGTGTTTCTTGGTAGTAGTCTGATTGTTCATAATCTAATTTTAAATTCTGCTTTGGCTTTTCCTCGTTCTTAGTACCTTTCTTCTCTTTCAGCTTGCTTTTTATTATCATTATCGCAATCGCTATTAAAAGGTATGGTAATAGCATTGTAAATACTTGTATTAGTGCCTTAAACATATTAATATATAATGTCGTGTAGTCCATAATTATTCTTTTCTCCTGTACTCGCTTAACCTGATAATTTACTTTGTTTCTTTTCTTTTACTTCAATTAATGTATCAATTTTTTCTTGTATAAGCTCTTGCTCTATTGTGTCAAGTTTATTCCATTTTTTTAATATTTCTATCTCTTTATTTGTTAAATTATAGTTTGTTTTTTCTTCTCTTCCTAGTAAGTAATCTGTACTGCAATTTAAACAATCAGCAATTTTTATTATTTTATCAACTGACGGGGTTTTGCCCTTTTTTTCTAAGTCATATATAAAACCTTTATTTATTTTGCATAGCTCTAATATGGTTTTTGTGGTAGTTCCTATTTTTTTGCATTGTATTTTTATTCTTTCGGCTATTTGTTCATTTTGCATTAAATTTCCTCCCGTTTTTTATTAATTATGCTAAAATTACTGCTTTAGCTGTATTTTCCCCTTGACTTTCTGCTATAGCCGTATTATTATACTTATATAAATACTGCTTTAGCTGTATTTAGCTTTACAAATTGTTTTTAACTTTTATTATAACATATTTTTATAAGGGGTGCAAATTTTATGAAAAATGATATTTGTTGTACATTACATCTTAATAATGATGGTCGGCTTTTAATTATATCTGCTTTAAAAAGCAAAATTGCTTTGTATAATGAATTTATTGAAATTGATTCTAAGGATGGTCTTGTTGATATTGCTGAAAGTTGGCAGCGTAAGATTGATTTGGCTAATACACTTATAGATTTTTTGAGTGAATAATATTAAATTTTAACTAAAAGTTGTTTAGCCTATTGGCTTTACATACATAAAATTGCTGGGCAGTTCCTGTCCAGCACCCCTTTTAATGGGGTATTTAACTACTATCTTTCTACTTTACTTTAAAGGAGGCTACTGCAATGAAATTTACTTCTACTGAAAATCTTGTTTTTGTCAAAGCTCGAAATTTTAAGTCGTCAAAGGGTAATGATTGTACATTTGTTACACTTGCTAACCCTTCTACGTATGAGAGCATTGATGTTATGCCTGTTAAGGGCTGCGACCTTTCTAGGTTTGCCGAGGGCGAAAAAGTTTCGGCTGTATTGCATTATGACGGTAGGTATACTAACGTTGAGCTTTTACCTGCCAGCAGTAAATAAAAGTAGGTGTTGTGTGAGTGGAAGCAACTACTATTGTTATTGATAACGCTGTATCTTCCGGAGCTATTGAGGTCTTAAACAGCAATATTCTCCAGTGCTATGACGTTCTATATTCTATCAGAATTATACTTATTTGCTTTTTGGTTTGGTTGGTCATCTGTGCTGTTCACAGGTTTCTCAATATGTTTTTCTAATTTAAAAGGAGGGTTGTTTATGTTTAAAGTAAACGCTGACAGCCTTAGAAATAAGGCTAAAGATGTAACCGCTGGTGTTGTTGGTGCTGCTGCTATGCTTGCTCCTGTGGCTGTATTTGCAGAAGGCTCTACCGGTAGTCTTGCTACTGTTATTACTGCTGATAGTATAAGCGGCGTTATGACAGAGATTACATAATTGTTACCTGTTATTCTGCCTACTATAATCGGCTTTATTGCTTTCCGTAAGGGCTGGGCTTGGTTTAAGGGACAGATTAAGGGTGCTTAATTGTTTCACTCTTGGGATAGTCGCTCGGCTATCCCGTTTTTATTTTAGTTTTGGTTGTTGTATTACAAAATTTTAATGCTGCAGTCTGATGGGCGATGTCTGACTTGATTAGTGTAATACAAAATAGGCGGTGATTTTAATGCTACGTCAAAATAGAATATTAACCTGTGCTGTATCGTTTGTTTTATGTTTAACTCTTATAGTTAATTGTAATACATTTCGCAAGGATACTTATGCTTTTCTTCCTGCGATTGCTATTCCTGTCGGTGCTGCTGTCATTGAAGTATCTGCTGAGGCTATTGTTGCTATATTTGCTGTTATTTATGGTGGTAAGATTATAGCCGATAGTTATGAGGCACAGCAGGATCTTGTTACCAAGGGCTTGAAATATGATGCCACAACTTATGGCATAGACCATACAAAGGGTATTTTAAGCGATGCAGGCTTTGATGTCGTTGACAGTGCAGATGGTACTACTACTACCGTTGGAGTTCCGTCTGGTAAAAAGGTTACTTGGATTTTTGACGGTGATGGCAAGGGTACTTGCTTAGAGTCAGGAGCTGAAATTGATTTAACGGAACATACTGAACCTACTGGCGGCGATGGCGGTGGTTCCGGTGATGATGGCGGTGGAGATAATGGTGGAGATGATAATAATAAAACTCCGCTTGGTAAAAGGATAATGGCTGGCTTTCTCGCTGTCGGCTCTGGTATTGGTTCCCTTGGTTCTAGTTTTTATGATTTTCTTAATAATAGTGAAGATGTTGAGTATATTCCTGCTGTTTCTTCTTATACTGATAGTCTTTCTAATATTAAGTCTGATTTAAATTCTTTATATGTTGCTCGTGCTAAGGAACTTTTTAATAAAGATATTACTGTTAGCTTTTGTTCTGCTAATAATTTTACTGGATGGGAATATTACGATTTGTATTATGGTGGACCTTACGTTGATGGTAGTAATAAGTGGTATGCTGCTTATGTATTAGGCTATAATCGTTCTGATAATTCTTGCCGTCTTTATACTGGTGGTTATCGTGAAGGTACTTCCGATATTTCTTACTGGAAGTTATATGCTCGTGGTGCTCAAACTCGTCCTGATATATTTGATATTTCCTATTCTATAACTACTGGCAATGGTTATACTGTTAAGCTTTCTCAGCTTAAACTTGTTAAGCATTATGTTAATACAGATGTTCTTACAGATCAATCTGCTAATATTGGTGTAACTACTGATTTAGAATCGCAATTGAAGGTTGGTGATACTGTTTATAATATTTCTGAGGGTGATAATATTTATAATAATCAGCAATATGTTACCCAGCAGATATCTGACAAGACTGATAGTGATGGTAATGTTATAGTGACTTGTCCTCATGTTAATTCTGAGACCGGCGCTATTACTTATCCTCAGTATATCACTTATGAGGGTGATTCCATTGTTTATGGTGATACTATAACTTATGTTAATCCTGACGATATTGATGTTAAGGAAGATGTTGCCCTTGATGATGAGGATGTTGAAAATGCTAATATATTTAAGCTGCTTTATAATTATTTCGGCAGTTTCTGGCGCAAGCTCAGGCAGGTGCTGCGGGATTTTTTCATTCCTGATTTAAGTGAATTTTATAATTCTTTTGATACGCTCAAAGATAAATTTCCTATAATTGATCAAGCTGAAGCTCTATGCGATAAGTTAATTAATTATAATTTTGATTCATCAGGTCCTCCTGCGTTTTTAATTAAATATAAGACTGCAGCTTTTGACTATGAAACATCTGAGCAATCTATGGTTGATTTTTCCGGCATTAATTCTTTTGTATCTATTCTTCATGGTATTATATTGTTCATTGCTTATTTCGGCTTTGCTAAAAAGATTGTTGGCAAAATTACTAAAGTTTTTCAGCCTTAGTTTTAGGAGGTGTATTAATTATATGGTATTTCAGCCTTTTATTAATCTTGCTAATTGGTTTCTTAACTTGTTTATTAATAATATTGATACTTTTGAACTTACTATACCGGACGTCGTATATTCTGCAATGGATATGCTTTTTTCTGCTCTCGGCTATCTCTTCCCTGTTAAGCAGCTTTTGCCTATATTGGTTGTCAGCGGTTCAATATCTTTTGTACGTCTTATTGTTGCCGTTATTGTCCGTATTAAGAGTTTTATACCTACTATGGGTAATTAATTAAGGGGGATATATGTTACATTATATTATTTTAACTCTGCTTTGTTTGTTTCTGCCTTTCTTTGTATCTGTTGTTGTATTTTTTATATATTACTGGGGCAAGGGTTTACGACCTAAGCCCCATCAATCTAAAATAATTAATCATGGCAGCAAGCTATATCGTATTTTTCTGGCTCTGCCTCGCAGGTTGGTTCTTGATTGGTTTAATCGGGATTTGGATACATTCCCGGAATATGGTATAAGGCTTATCTGTGGTGAGCAGGGCAGTGGTAAGACTGTTACTATGGCTTATCTTCTTCGGTGGTATCAAAAATGTTACCCATTGTTAAAGGTTAAAACTAACTTTGGTTACGTTTTCGAGGATAGCGCCATTAATGATTATACAGATATTATATCAAGTCATAATGAGCATTATGGCGAAATTGATTGTATTGATGAGGTGCAGAATTGGTTTAGCTCTTTACAAAGTAAAGACTTTCCTATAGAAATGCTTAATGAGATTACCCAGCAGCGTAAACAACGTAAGATGGTACTTTGTACATCACAGGTATTTACTAGGGTTGCTAAGCCTATTAGGGAGCAGACTTATCTAATATATGAGCCTTTTACTTTTTTTGGTTGCTTTACCTTTGTTATTAAGAAAAAGCCTGTTCTTGATTCTTCCGGTAACGTAGATAGTTATAAATATCGTGGCTGCTTTTTCTTCGTTCACAATGACGACTTGCGCAACTCATTTGATACATATCGTAAAATTGAAAGTATGTTTAAAAGCGGATTTAAACCGCTTTCGGAGCGTTACGGCTCTGATGTCAATGTTGTAAATAATATTAATAACAAAAAATAATGCTAACTAAAGACTGCTTGCCTCCGCTGGAACCTGCCGGCAGGTCAGCGGGGGCAGCAGTTTTACATTGTTTGTATTACAATTTTATTCTGCAGCTTTCAAGTCTGAGCTGCAGCGCTTAATTTTTGTAATACATATTAAATTAAAGGGGTGTAAATTTTATGTCAAAACTTGTATCTATGCGACTTGATGATGATGTTATTGCTTTGATTGATTCTTTTAAAGGTAAGAATTTTACTGATAAATTTCAAAACCTCGTTAGGTTTTACAATCATTCTCTTCCTGTTGCCCGGGCTGATTATAAACGACTTATTGAACAGAGTGAATTAGAGCTTGTTAATATTAACAAGTATAAAGATATTTACCGTTATCTTAGTCGCTTATCTGCTCAGTTAGCTATTTTTATGGCAGATTTGGAAGAATTAAAAAAAAATGATAATAGTATTACATTTTAATATGTTTATTACATTGTATTTAATGATGTGTAATACAAATTCGGGGGTGCTTGCACCCCTTAACCCCTACTTGACTAAGTAACGTTTTTCCCTCACAACTCAAAATACCAAAAGGAGCATTAACATGAAGTTATCAAAATTCTATATCAACTATGCAACTTTAAAGCGTCGTGGTATTAACGGCGACTATACATATATATACACTGTTCATAAATATCCTGTACGTATGCCCGGTTATGAAGATGTTGATTTTTTAAAGTCTATCAATTCTCGGTATGAGTTTGGTAATACAGATGCTGAGGTTCGTTTTGCTTCTTCTATTGCTCGTTCACGTTCCAAAGTTCTTCAGCTTGCTTTAAATAATAAATGGGATTACTTTGTTACTCTCACTTTTAATAAGGATAAAATCGACAGATATGATTATCAGACTGTTACTAAGGCTCTTTTAAAGTTCTTTGATAATTATAAGCAGCGTTGTTCTAATGATTTCAAATACCTTATCATTCCTGAAAAACATAAGGACGGTGCTTGGCATTTTCATGGGCTTTTTGCCAATGTCAGACCCTGCGACTTGTTTATTAACGAGCATAATTATCTTGATTTTAAGCCTTATGCAAGTAGGTTTGGCTTTTGCTCACTTGGTGTTATACAGGACGTTGAACGCTGCTCTGTATACATAACTAAGTATATATGTAAAGATATGTTTGGCAATCAAGTTCCTGAATCACGTACTCATTTGTACTATGCCAGCAGGGGTCTTTCTGTTGATTCTGTCGTTGGTATCGGTACTGCTATACCTGTTGACTCTCTCATTGAACCTGACTGCATTGTTTGCAATTCACCTTATGTTACTAGGTATTTTTGCAAGCGTAATATTTTTAATGGAGCTATTGATAATTTTGAAAATGTTGTAAAAGCTCCTGATCTTCCAACGTCTGAAAACATTAATTATTATAAAAAGCGTTTGCTCTATGAATTCTGCAGTAATTATAATATTGAATTTAACGAAAATACGGATATGTTAAAATTATATGATACTTTAAAATCAGATATTATTAATGATTCTTTTAAAGAATATGACTATTTAAAGCAATATTATTATAACCTTCGTCATTTCTTTATTGAACATAATATTTCCTCTGATGAGCTTGCAAAGCTTGATGATATATTTGCCTTATCTGCTGTTGCTGATACTGTTTCTGATGTGTCTTCTTCTACTCTTTATAATCTTATGCCGTCTGAGTGTAAGCAGCTAAGCCTTTTTGGTGATGATGATGTTACTGAGTGATTGCCTGCAGGAGTTTATCCGTTATCAGAAGCTAAAGAATAATAGCAAGGCAACTATTGAAAATTATTCTTTAATTGTGGATAAGTTTATTCAATTTTGCGGTGATGTGGATAGTTTAACCCTCACCGCCGATATTGTTAATAACTATAATATATATCTTAGAGATTGTGTAAAACTTGTGTCGGTACGTACATATATAAGGCATATAAGGGTATTTGTAAATTTTTGTATTCGTAAAGGTTACTGCTCAAATATATATGCTGATATTGTAATACCTCAAAAGGCTAAAAAGGTTATTGATGTGCTTACTCCGTCCGATGTTAAAAGTCTGCTTGCCTGTTTCGGCTCTGATTATTATAGTATGCGTAATAGGGCTATGATATTGCTTATGCTTGATAGTGGATTGCGTGCCTCGGAGGTTGTTTCCCTCGCTCTTGATAATGTCAACCTTGATTACAATTATGTGAAGGTTATCGGCAAGGGAGATAAGGAGCGTGTTGTTCCTGTTGGTACTGCAACGGCTGCAGCTCTTAAAAACTATATCAGGATTCGTCCGTCCTCTGACTACGGTTTAATGTTCCTTAGTTATAATGGTTATCCTCTTACCAGGACTGTTTTTAAAAAGATGTTTAGACATCTCCGCAGGCTTACCGGGATTAAAAAGCTATACCCTCACTTGCTCCGTCACACCTTTGCTACTAATTATCTGTTGTATGGTGATGGGGACGTTTATAAGTTAAGTATGCTTATGGGGCATAGCGATATACAGACAACGGAAATATATCTTCATTATGCAAATTATTACAGTTTTATGCAGCACAAAAAGAGCTATAGCTTTGTTGATGATATAACAGATAATGAGACCCCTTGATTCTTTGAATTTTAATAATTGCCAAAACTGACAAAACAAAAAAGCCCTGCAAAACAGGGCTTTTCAGTATTTGAGTGAGCCACCCGGGACTCGAACCCGGGACCCCTTGATTAAAAGTCAAGTGCTCTAGCCGGCTGAGCTAGTAGCCCACAAAGGGTGGATAATGGGACTCGAACCCATGGCCTCCAGAGCCACAATCTGGCGCGCTAACCAACTGCGCTATACCCACCATATACATAAAAAATTACCGAAAAAATCGGCAAATCAGGAATAAAAAAAGTGTGCCAGACAGGATTCGAACCTGCGACCCACGGCTTAGAAGGCCGTTGCTCTATCCAGCTGAGCTACTGGCACACAATGCTTATTTAGGAAAAGTTCCTAATAAACAAATAACCGAAAGACAGCTTTCGGTTAAAACTGCTTTAGCAGTAAATTCGGGGTGACAGGATTCGAACCTGCGACCTCTTGATCCCAAATCAAGCGCTCTAGCCAAGCTGAGCCACACCCCGTAAG
>CABUWB010000059.1 GCA_902495025.1 uncultured Eubacteriales bacterium | reverse complement strand
TTAACGTTGTAATTAACTTGTAGGGGCGGATTCCATATCCGCCCGCATGTAGAACAATGCACAATGGTTGACGGGCGGCAGATTGCCGCCCCTACAGTAAATCCATACGTTATCGATTTGAATGTTGGGTTGTCAATGTTACCCCATAAACTCTAATTTATTAAAAAGATAAAAGCGGCCGTTAATGACCGCTTTATATCTAAAAAAATTAAGGGAAAGAAAAGTAAATGAAGAAATTGTTATGCCGTATTACTGGCACTCAAAGCTAAGGCACTCTGTTTCACAGCAGTCCTTTGCACAGCTGTTCTGCTGACCTACAACAATATCATTTAAGGTGCAGTGGTCCATGCTGTAATGCTTACAGCTGTCCACTCTGCATTTAATTGCTTTATTTGTCATATTAATCACCTCCGCTAATAAGTTTAACCTATAAGGATTTTTTTATACAGGATAAGGAGAATTTTTATGCTTTCGTTATTTGACTGCCATTGCGATACAATAACAACCGCAATGCGTAAAGGGCAGGATATATTTGATAATAAGCTGCACTTGTCGCTTAAAGCTCTGCGGCAATTTGAAAAAGCTGCACAGGTTTTTGCTGTCTGGCTTGATGATGATTTAATTGCGGACGGCTTTAAAAATGCAAATGCCGCAATAGATTTTTTTGAAAGCTGCCTTAATAAGCACAGTGATATTATTGTTAAGGCTGTGGACGCTGATAGCCTTGCACAGTGCAAAAACGGCAAAATTGTCGCTGTACTGTCTGTTGAGGGGTGCGAGGCAATAGGCGACAGCCTTGATAATATTGATTATCTTTATAACAGGGGCGTAAGGCTTATGACTCTTACATGGAACAGGGAAAACGCACTTGGCTATGGTGCTGCAACTGGCATTGAAAAGCCGCTCAAACCCTTTGGTATTGAGGCTTTTAAGCGCATGGAGGAGCTTGGTATAATTGTTGACGTATCACACCTTAACAGGGCTGGCTTTTATTCTGTGTACGAAAATGCACAAAAGCCGTTTATCGCAAGTCATTCCAACGCATACAGCCTGTGTGCCCACTGCCGTAATCTTACCGATGAGCAGCTGAAAATAATAAGGGATACAGGCTCCGTGGTCGGTGTCAACCTTTTTCCGCCGTTTCTGAATGAAAGTGAGAGGGCGGATATTACCGATATTTTAAGACATACCGACTATATAGGCAATATCGTTGGTGAGGATAAAATCTGTCTTGGCTGTGATTTTGACGGAATAGATAAAACTCCTGACGATATACATAATGTGTCCGAGCTTTGTCTGCTTTATGCCGCATTTGAAAAAAACTTCGGCAAAGCGGCAGCAGATAAGATATTTTTTGATAACCTGTACGGATTTATGTCGGATTTTTTAAAAAAATAAAAAAATATGCGCCTGTCAAAATATTTTACTTGACAGACGGTAAAAAATAGTGTAGAATAACACAAGTGAGTGTAAAGCAATATTGATTGACAGGTGATTGGTTATGGATAAGGTGCTTGAAATTACTTTATTATATGACTTTTACGGCGAGCTGCTTACTGAAAAGCAGCGCAGTGTAATTGAGCTTTACTATCAGGACGATTACTCACTTAACGAAATCGGCGACCGCTTTGGCATAACACGTCAGGCGGTGCACGAGATGATAAAAAGGACAGAAAAAATACTGATGCAGTATGAGGAAAAGCTTCTGCTGGTTGATAAATTCATCAAGCAGAGGGAAAGGCTAAACTCTGCTGCAGCCGACCTTGACAGACTTATTAAGGAAAAGGGTCTGTCAGATGATAAGGATTTTGCAGGACTGAAAGAGGCTGTAAGCCATATTTTGGATTAGGAGGGCGGCTTAAATGGCATTTGAAAGTTTATCTGGCAAGCTGCAGGATGTTTTCAGACAGCTCAGGGGCAAAGGCAAGCTTACCGAAAAGGACGTTAAAACAGCGCTTCGAGAGGTTAAGCTGGCACTGCTTGAGGCTGATGTAAACTTTAAGATAGTTAAGGATTTTGTGAACTCTGTAACCGAAAAGGCAATAGGCGGCGATGTGCTGGAGGGTCTTAACCCTGCACAGCAGGTTATTAAAATAGTTAATGACGAGCTTACCTACCTTATGGGCAGCACACAGAGCAAGCTGACATTTTCTCCCAAATCGCCTACGGTTTATATGATGGTAGGCTTACAGGGTGCAGGTAAAACCACCACAACAGGTAAGCTTGCAGGTCAGCTCAGAAAGCAGGGCAAGCACCCGCTGCTTGTAGCCTGTGATGTTTACAGACCTGCCGCAATAAAGCAGCTGCAGGTTGTAGGCAAAACGTATGACATACCTGTTTTTGAAAAGGGACAGATTAACCCTGTCGATATTGCAAAGCAGGCTGTTGAATATGCGTCACGCAATGGCAATGACATTGTTATTATAGATACCGCAGGCCGTCTGCATATTAACGAGGAGTTAATGGACGAGCTTGCAAACATCAAGGCGGAGGTAAGACCGCAGGAAATTCTTCTTGTTATAGACGCTAAGACTGGTCAGGACGCAGTAAATGTAGCCGAGAGCTTTAATGAAAAGCTCGGTCTTGACGGTGTAATCATTACCAAGCTTGACGGCGACACCAGAGGCGGTGCGGCACTTTCTGTAAGGGCTGTAACGGGTAAGCCTATCAAGTACGTGGGTATGGGTGAAAAAATGGACGATTTGGAGCCGTTTTATCCCGACAGAATGGCATCACGTATACTTGGCATGGGCGACGTACTCAGCCTTATTGAAAAGGCACAGCAGGTGTATGACGAAAATCAGGCTAAGGAGCTTGAGCAGAAAATGCGTTCAAGCGACTTTAATCTGGAGGACTTTATGTCGCAGCTCCAGCAGGTTAAGAAAATGGGCCCTATGAAGGACTTGTTAAAAATGATACCCGGTACGGGCAAGCTTAACCTTGACGAGCTTAATATTGAGGAAAACGCAACTGTAAAGGTTGAGGCTATGATT
Source organism: uncultured Eubacteriales bacterium (assembly GCA_902495025.1). GTDB lineage: Bacteria > Bacillota > Clostridia > Lachnospirales > CAG-274 > CALWRD01. The sequence continues at coordinate 5,856 of CABUWB010000059.1, read as the reverse complement.
CAGTCCATGACCGTACAGGAAAGGCGCAATCCCGATATTATAAATGGCCCGAGAAAAAAGAGAATTGCACAGGGCAGCGGCAGGACAATTCAGGAGGTAAACCAGCTTTTAAAGCAGTTTAACGATATGAAGAGAATGATGAAGTCCTTAACCGATATGACAAAGGGTAAAAAGAACAGAATGAAATTTCCGTTCTTCCCCGGTTAACCAATGTTTTTGTAAAGGCTAATGCTTTTATAAATATAAATGTTTAATTTTCAAGGTTTATAAGAACCAATTTTGAAGGAGGTGAAAGTGGAAATGGCAGTAAAAATCAGATTAAAGAGATTAGGTGCTAAGAAAGCTCCTTTTTATAGAATAGTTGTTGCTGATTCAAGAACACCAAGAGGTGGTCAGTCAATCGCAGAAATCGGCTATTATGACCCAACTAAGGAACCTGCTGTATTAAAGGTTGACGTTGAGAGCGCTAAGAAGTGGATTGGTAACGGTGCACAGCCTACAGATACTGTTAAGGCTCTTCTTAAGAAGGCTGGCGCTATTGAGGCTTAATTAATTTTGGGAAATCGGTTGATTTTCGTAGCTTAACGTAACAGCTTCGTGGAGGACACAATTATGAAGGAATTACTCGAAGTTATTGCAAAAAATCTTGTTGACAATCCCGATAAGGTTGTTGTAAATGAAAGAATGGACGATGACGCCCTTATTCTTGAGCTTACGGTTGACGGTGAGGATATTGGCAAGGTAATAGGTAAGCAGGGCAGAATTGCTAAGTCAATCCGTTCTGTTATTAAGGCTGCCGCTACCCGTGAGGATAAAAAGGTAGTCGTAAAGATTATGTAATTAAAATAGCTGTCGCATTTGCGGCAGCTATTTTTGCGTGTATAAAAGTACATCCTTGTAATTAATCGGCATCATCAATTGCAATATTCACATAAACCGAGAAGGTTTCATTTATTTCAAAATCCATAACACCATCATATTTTTCTACTATGGAATTAACCGATTTAATACCCATACCCGTACCATCTCTTTTACTTGATGCAAAGCCGTCATTCAGCCGCTTAACCTTTCCGTTATAGCTGTTTGTAAGGCGGATAAGCAGATTATCCCTGCTGCATTTACCCTTTATATTAATAAATTTGTTGCCATCCTCCTGTCTGCGGCAGGCTTCATAGGCATTTTCAAGCAGGTTGCCAAGCAGAATTGTAATATCCGTATCGGGAAAGAGTATAGTTTAGGGTACATCAAATTTAACCTCAAAGCGTATCTCATTTGCCCTTCAAAGCCCCGAATAATAGTTGAGCAGTGCGTCAACTGTCAGGTTTTTGCAGTAGAAAAGCGGTGGAGCAATGTACATATTTTCCTCAAAGCCGTCCATATAATCTGAAAGAGCGGTATAGTTTTTGCTTTTAAGAAAATTCTGCATTACCCTTAAATGATGGCGCATATCGTGATACGCCTTTCTTGTGTTTTCAATATTACTGCTAAGCTCTCTGTAATGGTTTTTGTGAATGTCAATCTGCCTGCACATCTGCCTTTGCTCCTCATCAAAGGTAAGCTTAAACACAATGGCATCGGCAACATTGTTCCATTGTATAAGGCTAAGGCAGAGTATAAGCACAAGAAAGCTGACCTCCGTAAAATATCCGCCGTAAACAGGCTCATATACAGGGTATATCCTGTCAAACACAAGGGACATACCGAAAAATACTGTTCCGAACACAATTGGCATACAGTCCCTTGCATACATAACAGCACTTACAATAAGATAAATGCCGCACAGCCATTTATAAGCGCCTAAAATATTGGATATAAGCTCACGTCCGCCTATTGATATATCTGCCGAAAAAAGTGCAAGCGCTGCGGCGAGAATACAGATAAAAGCCGAAACGGCAAGCGTTATATAGTCTGTGGTTTTGCTTACCCTGCAAATGCGGTTGTGCATTGCAATGGTAAAGGTATATATAATGTAGCCCGACAAAAGCTTAACAGCATAAATAAGCTCTGATGATACGGTAAAGAAATAATGCACAAGAGCAGTGCCCGAATATATACCTGCGGCAAGGCTGAGCAGGGCAAAAACAATAAGCTTTGGCTGCTTTAATATAAGCTCCATATAAATTGATATAATAAAGCAGATAAAGGCGCATACGAATACAGCAAGAATTAACAGAATGTCAATACCACGCATGGTATTGAGCGCCTGCTGGCTGCCAAATGCGGGCGGATAGACCATACCGCTGTAATAGTGCGAATAATTGCTGACGTTAAGTATTATTTGTGTGCTGCCCGAGGCATCAAAGGTAACCATTCTTCTTTGTATTTCGGTTATTTTTCTTTCACAATCCCCCATTTTAAGCTTCAGCCTGTCGTTAATATATAAGTCGTAGGAGGAAAAAATTTCGGGCAATAAAAGGGCGTATTCCCTTTCCTCATCGGGCAGAATAAGATTAAGCCTGTATGTACCCCTGCCAAAAGCTGATTTATCCGTCATTGACATTCTCTCGCCTATGGAAACATATTCCATATAGCTGTCGGGTCTGCCGTTTTTAAAATCCTCGGGGATATAAAGCTCATCGGCATAAAACTCCCAGTCGTATATAAGAAATATATATCCGTCCTGGTCGGTTTTTTCAATCTCCAGTATGCCGTTTACGGGCTGTGGAGAGCGGCGGGTATACTTGTTGTCAAACCGATACAGCAGCGTAAATAAAAGTGTAGCCGAAAGGACGGATATTAAAAGTGTTATAATTATTTTTTTGTACTTAACCATTTAATAAACACCGTCCCTGTTGCCAGTATAATAATACCGGCAATTACAAACAGCTTATAATTTATGCTGTTTTGCTCATTGTCTGTTTCTGCCGTATATGTACCTGCCTCGTCAATTTCAAACTCCGAATATCTGTCATCATCCGAGGTATCATTTATTGTGGCTTCGTCCTTTTTAATTTCCTCTGTTTTGTCCGAAAGGCGCAGCCTTGAACCCTCTATATTATTGACAGGCTCATTGTTTACCTCAACATTAAGGCTGATAATTTTATCATCCCTTTATATCTCAACCGTAACGCTGTCACTTGGCGTTATATTGCTGTCCTTTACAAAGTCTGACGGCAGTTCAAGCGCCGTACCATCCTTTTCAAAGGTAATGTAATCACCCTGTGTTTTAACCGCCTCAATCAGCTTGCTGTCCGAAATGGTGGTTTTATTTGGCGTTATTTCCTCAATAACGGGAGGCTCAATGTCATTTTCGGTTTGTGTGCTTTCAAGCTCTGATGTGGAGGCAGTTGTAGTCTGCTCCGTTGTACTTTCCTCTGCCGCAGCTATGGTTTGCTTGACGGTGCTTACGGTTTTGTTGTTGGAGTGCTTGCGTTTAACGGAGCTTTCGGTTGGTGTGGTATAGTCTGACAGCTCCTGCTGCTCGTTATCTCCGCCGTCAATATCGCCGCTTATATAGGCTGCCGATACATCATCATCTGTTGTTTCAATAAGTAAATCACCATAGGTTTTGCCGTTGTATTCAAGCCTGAAGCGATATTTTGCATCACAGTCAAGCTCAAAGGCATAAATATTGAAATAATCTCCGCCTACCTCGCATATTTTACTGCCGTCAAGCCATTCGCCGCCGTCGCAGGAATACTGTATGCTGATATTCTCATAGTCATCAATATATTTAAGCCAGTAACAGCTTACAAAAAAGCCGTCGTTTAAAATATAGTCAAGGAAAATATCATTATCATTCATTGCATAAAACGTTTGCGTGCGGAATGGGGTGTCTGTACTTATGCCCCATGGCAGGTTATATGTACTTGTAAGGGTGATTTCACCTGCGGTGTCTGCGGCAGGCAAATCCTCCCATGTTGTGGTGCAGTAAAAATAGTCGCCGCTGTCTGTCATAAAAAGATACTGGTCTGCAGTGTTTACATAATCCGCAGGTCTGCTGCCTGTCGGTATAAGCGGCAGTGTGGAGCTGTCATAGGCAATAGCGGCATTTTCAAGCGGCTCCATGCCCTCGCTGTAAATAAATATTGGTATTTCAATTACAGGCTCCAGACCGCCCTCAAACTCATAGCCGTCAGCAGCAATAATATTAACTTTTTCATATATTATAATTCACCTATCCTGTATTTCATATAAGCTCTGTGTATTTCCTTTTTGTGCCTTTTGCGTATGGGTACAGCCTCGCCGATATCCATAACAAAATCATCACCCTGTATTTTTATGATATGGTCCATATTTACTATTACACCCCGACAGCACTCCAGAAAACGGCTGTCATTAAGCAGCGGTGCCGTTTTTGCGTAAAAGCCCTCGTTAAGCTCGATTATATTTCCGTAAAGGTGTATTTTTACCGTCCTTGCAACGCTTTCTGCATACACAATATCCCTGTATGCTATATGGTATATGTTGTTTGGCGTTACCCAGTCCATATATTTATCACCGTTATTTAAGGTAGCTGTCAGCCTGTCCAGCAAAGAGTTTATGCTCTCTGCACTGACAGGCTTAATAAGATAGCCTGCCGCACAAACCTCGTAGCTCTCCGATGCAAAGGAATTGCTTGTGGTTATAAAAACAATTCTGCATTCCTTATCCTGTGCAAATACCTGCCTTGCAATATCCACGCCTGTCAGCTCGCCAATATATATATCAAGAAAGGCAAGCGTGTATTTGTCGGGTGCAAATTCCGTTAAAAATTGTTCTCCGCTTTCAAAGCAGTCTATATCAATACCCTGTGGGTTAAAATAAGCCTTAATATGCTTTACAAGCAGCTCCATATCCTGCCTGTAATCATCAACAACAGCTATTTTCATAAGGTATACACCTCCTAAGAATATTATAAAATATAAAACAGTCTTTATCAATCAATAAAATTGCATTTCGCCCGAAAAAATTGCATTTTGCCCGTAGAACATTTAATTGAGCCCCGGAGGGAAAAGCGTAATACTTTTTCCTTTTTGAGCTTTTTTTAGTCGGATAATTTCCCTTTCGGGTCTGCATTAAATTTACCAAAAGTGAATATCATATACAGGACTAAATTTTAAGCGAGGTTTGATATGTGCGGAATATCGGGTTTTTCCTGTTTTAATATGGACTTTACGGCTAAAAGGGGTCATTATACCGACATACTTGTAAATATGCGTACTGCAATAGCGCACAGAGGGTACGACAATGCAGGCGAATATCTTGTGCCGCACTGCGGTTTTTCACATACAAGGCTTACAATAAGGGACCTTTACGGCGGCAGCCAGCCTATTACAAGGGTGCATGGCGGCAATGAATATACAATAGTTTACAACGGCGAAATTTACAACTGTGATGAGCTGAAGGCTGATTTAATTTCAAAGGGCTATGTATTTGAAACCACAACCGATACGGAGGTTATTCTGTATGCCTATATGGAGTACGGCATTGACAGCGTAAAGCTGCTCAACGGCATTTTTGCCTATGCCGTATGGGACAGTGTTGAGGAAAGGCTTATGCTTTTCAGGGACAGGTGCGGTATAAAGCCACTTTTTTATACGCTTTGTGGGGACACGCTGGTTTTTGGCTCAGAGATAAAGGCTCTTTTTGCAAATCCGCTTGTCAAGCCCGAAATTAACCTTGACAGCCTCAGGCAGATTTTTGGCATAGGACCTGCAAGAACGGAGCGAAACGGTGTATTCAAGGGTATACGTGAAATAGGCTACGGCAGTGTAGGCATATTTTCAAGGGACGGTTTTAAAGAGCAGACCTACTGGGAGCTTAAGGCGGCAGAGCATACGGACAGCTATGAGCAGACGGTGGAGCATACCGCCTTTCTTTTAAAGGACAGCGTTGAAAGACAGATGGTGTCTGATGTGCCTGTATGCTCGTTTC
>CABUWB010000058.1 GCA_902495025.1 uncultured Eubacteriales bacterium | reverse complement strand
GCGCCGATATACCTTATATAAGTTGACCAAAGCTGTGTTGAGGTAAGCGTGCCTGCAGGAGCAGCGGCAGGGGAAATAATTGTATCAGCACCAAAAAAGGATATAAGCGGCATAATTACAAGCCATGCAAGTATACCGCCTGCAAACATATAGGCGGATATTTTAAAGCCGCATATATAGCCCACGCCCGTAAGTGCAGGCAAAGCCGAAAGACCCACGCCCGCACCCTTGAAATAGGGCAGCTCTGCGTGCAGCTCAGAGGGAAAAAGTCCCGTTCCGTCTGAAATAAATTTATACAGGGCAGAAAGTCCCATACCCTTAAACACCGTTTTTGCAGAGCTGCCCTTTTCCTCGCCTGCCAGCAGCACCTCGGCGCAAGCCATACCCTCGGGATAAGGCAGGGTATCCTTTTCCTTTACGATAAGCGCACGTCTTAGCGGCACCATAAAAAGCACGCCCAGCATACCGCCGCACAGCGCAATCAAAAAAATCTCAAAAAGCGAGGGCGGATTTTCTCCCCACTCCGCAGCCCACATAAACATTGCAGGTATTGTAAAAATTGAGCCTGCCGCCACCGACTCACCCGCAGAGCCTATAGTCTGCACAATATTATTTTCCGTAACGGAATTTCTTTTAAGTATAAGCCTTATTATTCCCATAGAAACAACAGCCGCAGGTATTGAAGCGGAAACCGTCATACCCACCCTTAAACCAAGGTAGGCATTTGCTCCGCTGAATACACAGGCAAGTATTATGCCCGTAATTATTGCCGTAGGCGTAAGCTCCTTATTGTGTTTATTATCCATTTCAAAGCTCCTTTCACTTATAAACAGTATTATCCGCAGTTTTATCAATAAAATGTATAAAAATTTATGAATAATTGTTGATATTGTGTTAATTTTGCGGTAAAATATAAAATGTATGCTTATAACAGCGAAATGGAGGAACTTATGAAAAAGGTTGATTTGATAGTCCCCTGTTATAACGAGGGCGAGGTTGTCAATCTGTTTTTTGAGGAAACAAAAAAGGTAGCGGATACCCTCACCAATTACGAGGTCAGCTTTATTTTTGTTGACGACGGCAGCAGTGACAACACGCTTGATTTACTAAAGGGGCTTGCAGAAAAATATAAATGCGTCAAGTACATATCTTTCTCACGCAATTTCGGTAAGGAATCAGGTATGTATGCAGGACTAAAAAACAGTACGGGCGATTATGTGGTTATTATGGACGCAGATTTGCAGCATCCGCCAAAGCTAATACCTCAAATGCTTGATGCAATGGAGGAGGGCTACGACTGCTGTGCGGCTAACAGGGCAACACGTGACGGCGACCCTGCACTGCGTACAATGCTTACAAGGTGCTTTTACAGGTTTGTAAACAAAATATCCGAGGTTGATATGCCAGACGGCGCAGGCGATTTCAGAATGATGAACAGACCAATGGTCAACGCCGTTATTGCCATGAGCGAGGTACAGCGCTTTTCAAAGGGTATTTTCAGTTGGGTCGGCTTTAAAACCAAATGGATTGACTTTGAAAATGTGGAAAGGGCGGCAGGCGTTACCAAGTGGAATTTCTGGAAGCTGTTCAGCTATGCCATTGACGGCATAACGGCTTTCTCAACCTTTCCGCTTAAAATTGCCTCATACCTTGGCGCTTTCATATCGGCATCGGCATTTATCTACTTAATAGGCGTTATAGTAAAAACGCTTATATTCGGCAAGGACGTGCCGGGTTATGCCTCCACAATAACGCTTCTGCTTTTTATAGGCGGCATAATTATTCTCTCCTGCGGTATTCTGGGCGAATACGTTGCAAAGATATATATGGAGGTTAAAAACAGACCTGTATATATCATAAGGCAGACCAACGTGGACGAGCCTAAGGACGATTACAAATAAGGGAGAGAGGCTATGATTGAAACTATTTTTAAGGCTGTTTTCAACAGGGAAACAATAAGCTATCTCTTCTTTGGCGTATGTACAACGGTAGTAAGCATTGTATCCTACGAGGTAGTAAAAAGACTGCTCTCACACAAAAAGGAGCCTACAACGCTTATTATCAACATAGCAACCGTTGCAAGCTGGATACTTGCAGTTGCCTTTGCCTTTATTACAAACAAGCTTTTTGTATTTCAGTCCCAATCCATGGAGGCAGCAGTACTTATTAAGGAAATAACCGCCTTTGTGGGCGCAAGGCTATTATCCCTAGGCTTTGAAATTGTGTGGATGAATGTTACAACCGCCGTACTTAAATGGAACGACAGCTTTTGTAAAATTGCGGCACAGTTTGTTATTACGGTATTAAATTATATTTTCAGCAAATTATTTATATTTAAGTAAGGAGAATTTACAATGAAAAACCAAAAAGAAAATTGGTTTGCGTCTAACCGACTGGTACTTGTTACCTTTGTACTTTCGGCACTTATAATGCTGCTTACGTACATTTTAAGAGGTGTTTATCCTTTTGGTGAAAACATAGTACTTAAGGTTGACCTTTACCACCAGTACGCACCGTTCCACGAGGAGCTGCGCAGCAGAATTTTAAACGGACAGAGCCTTTTTTACAGTTGGGAAGGCGGACTTGGAAAGGAGTTTATAACACAGATTGCCTACTATACCGCAAGCCCCATAAGTATACTTATACTGCTCTTTCCACAAAGTGGTCTGCCTGAGGCGCTTGCATTTTTCATACTTATAAAAATTGCGTTTGCAGGTGCATTTTTTGCATACTACCTTAAAAAGACCTTTGATAAAAACGATTTAAGCATTGTTGTCTTTGGCGTAATGTATGCCTTTACAGCTTATGTTACAGGCTATTACTGGAATGTAATGTGGCTTGACGCCGTTGCACTCTTCCCTATAGTTGCCATGGGTATTGAAAGACTTATTAAAGAGGATACACACCTCACCTACTGCATATCACTTGCACTGGTAATTGTAATTAACTTCTACATTGCCTTCCTTGTATGTATATTTGCAGTGCTGTATTTCCTTGTTGTACTGTTTTCAACCTATACATGGAAAAGGGATAAACAAATTATTATTGCAAGAACAATTAAATTTGGTGTAATTTCCGCAATAGCGGGCGGTATTTCAATGTTCCTTACAATACCTACCGCCATAGCGCTTTCGCACACCGATACAAGCGACACAAACTTCCCTAAGTTTGAGTTTTACAAAAACGTATATCAGCTTATTACAAACCACTTTGTCGGCGCAAGACCTGTTGTACTTGCCCGTAACGAGGACCTGCCAAACGTATACAGCGGCGTATTTACAATGCTGCTTTTACCTTTCTATTTCTTTAACAAAAAGTTTAAGACAAAGGAAAAGGTACTCTTTGGTGCGCTGATACTGTTTATGCTGCTGTGCAGCTGTGTTAAGCCGCTTGACTATATGATTCACGGCTTCCACTTCCCATCAAACCTGCCTCACAGATATACATTTATTTACAGCTTTGTAATACTTGTACTCTCATACAGAGGTCTGCTTAATATGAGGAGCGTGGATATAAGCCTTGTTATTAAGGCAGCCATATTCTACCTTGTTGTTATGCTCTTTACCGAGTACGTAATTGTGCGCAGCAACGCTGCCGATATTGACAGGGTACTCAGTGATGTTGATATTATAATTAACATTGTGCTTATGGTTATCTACATTATTATAATGTACAGCTATAAGGGTGCTGCATCTAAGTCAGATTTCAGAAACGTGCTTACCGCACTGCTTGTAGTGGTTGTTGTTGAGGCTGCTTTTTCAAGCTATCAGGGTCTTGACAGAACAACCTCAAGGGACTCCTACGTTAAATATATCGACTCTGCAAACGAGGCTGTTGATTACCTTGACGAAAGAGAAAACGGCGAGTTTTACAGAACGGAATTCAGACGCTTTACCACCATTAATGATGCGGCACTGTACCACTACAACGGTTTTTCGCAGTTCTCATCACTTGCATCGGGCGGTATATCAAATATGATTGGCAACTTAGGTATTGCCGCAACAGGTAACTCCTACAGATACTACGACCCTACCGCACTTATCGATGCCATGTTTGACCTTAAATATGTTATGAACAAGGCGTCCGACGACGGCAACGGCGAGATTAAGAACGAAAGATACGATTACCTTACACAGTTTGGCAATGTATGGATTTATGAAAATAAGAGGGTGCTGCCTCTCGGCTTTATGGGAAACAGCGCTGTTAAGGACTGGCAGACAACCGACTCAATGCCTTTTGATGTACAGAACGACTTTATATCAAAGGCAGCAGGCGTTTACGATAAGATGTTTACCGATATTCCGCTTACCAGCTTTGATTATACCTATATGAACATTACCGAAAAGGTAAACGAAAATTACTATAAGTATGAGCTTACAGACCCTGCAAACCTTGGACTTATACCTACTGTAACAGTAAAAATCAAGTCCGACAAGGACCAGTACCTCTACCTTTATGTTGACGCAGGCAACGCAAAGCGTGTTAAGTACGTTACAGACTCCGCAAATGAGGACAGGGAGCTTTCCGCAGGTAAGAGCTTATTTGATATAGGCAATGTTAAAAAGGACGAGGAAATTACGGTTACCTTTGAGCTTACCAACAAGGGTGAGTTTGAAAAGACCTACCGTAAGAGCGGTAATATTAAGGTTTATGCCGCAAGCTATGACGATGCGGTATTCCAGAAGGCTTATGACGAGCTGAACAAAAATACCTATAATATCACAAGCTTTGAGGATACCCGAATTGAGGGAAATGTAAATGCAGCCGAGGACGGTGTAATGTTCACCTCTATCCCTTACAACAAGGGCTGGAGCGCTTATGTTGACGGTGAAAAGACAGAGCTTGTTTCCATTGGCGATGACGGCGTAATCGGCGTTGATGTACCAAAGGGCGAGCATGAGGTAACACTCACCTTTGAGCCACAGGGCTTCTATGCAGGCTGTATAATAAGCCTTATATCACTTATTGCTGCATTTGTGGTAACAAAGTTTGTATTTAAAAAGAAAAAAGAAGCAGTTAACAACTGATAATTCAAAATGAAAGGGGCAGAATTTATGTTTACAAAAAGATTATTTTCATTAATTCTGTCCTTTTATTTTATAATGTGGACATGGACAGCAGCCTTGCCGAATGAAATATACAATGACAGGGCAGATGTCAACTCAGACGGCATTATTAACGGAATAGATGTTACAATGCTGCTTACATACAGCCTTTATGGCGGTGAGCCAAACCTTAAAGCAGATGTTACAGGCGACGGCAGGATTAATGCAGATGACGCTAAGAATATTTTATCTCTTATACAGTCAGAAAGTCTATTTTTCAGCGGCAATGATGCTGTTATTATATGTAACGATTTTTTCTATACGACATTACTGCCGTATAGCAGGACACCAAGGGTTATTTCAGGCTTTGCAGGCAACACGCCACAGTTTGACAGTAACCAGCTGCGCAGACCCCCTCCCGATAACCTTATTCATACAATTAATTAACCAAAATATTATATTTAACGGAGGTAACGAAATGTTAAAAAAGAAAATTGCCGCTCTGCTGGCGGCAGTAATGACAATTACCTGCTTAAACGCACCTGTTTATGCGGCAGACAGCAGCCTTTATGGTGATGCGGATTTAAGCGGCACAGTAACATCAAACGATGCTGCACTTGTGCTTGAATACACGCTTGACAGCTCCAACGCAAAGTTTGCCAATTTTCCAAAGACCTTGGCTGATGTAAATGCAGACGGCATAATTTCTGCCGATGATGCAGCAATTATATTACAGCACGTACTTACAAACATCAAGCTGCCATATACAGGCGTGGAAAGCACAGAAACCACAACAGAAACTACTACTGTTACAGTAACCGAAACTACAACAGAAACCACTACTGTAACCACTACTGTAACTGAAACTACTACAGAAACTACTACGGCAGAAAGCTCCACCGAAACTACCACCTCTGCTTATTATGACTTCAGGGCAGATACCCTCACCCTTGAACAGAATGTTGTAATGAGCTCCAATCTTACAGACGGTGCATACACCATTCTGCCAAGCTATAAGCTGGGTGCAAAGGAGGTTACCGTTGACGGTGAAACCTACAGCCAGTACATACAGCTTTACGGTACAGGCAGCACAAGCACAATGTGCTTCTACTTTGACGCACCATGCGGCGGCAAGCTGGATATTATTGCACGCTCATCAAATGCAGCCAATGTAAGAAATGCGGTTGTGGCAGACAGCACAGGCAAGGTTGTTGCAACCTTTACAATGCCTGTTTCGGGTGATACGCCTATTGTCAATACCGCTGTACTTTCATCTGGCGGCAGATACTATATTTACGGAGGTCAGGGCAATATCAATGTATACCGCATTACCTACACTGGTACAGGTGATATTGTTACCGAAAGCACCACACAGACCACCACTATTGCAACAACCGAAACAACTACTGAAACGACCACCTTCAGCGGCGATACATCTGACGGCGTTGTTGTTAACAATTTCAGTGACTTAAAAACAGAGCTTGCAAAAAAGAATAATAAAATTTACATACTCGGCACAATTGAGTGCAGTGAAAATATCAAGCTGTCCACCTCAAATGCAAATGTGGAGATTTTTGGTTTAACAAATGCAGACGGTACGGCAGCAACACTTGACTTTGCAAAACTCAGGGACAGCAGGACATCCTCAGGCTCTGGTGGTACGGGCTTTACAATAAGCGGCAGCTACTACACCTTTAAGAATGTAATTATTCAGAATGCGGGCGACTGCGGTACAAGAATTACAGGCTCTCACAATAATTTTGAAAACTGTGTATTCAGATACAACAATAACTCGGGTGTATCCGTAACAAAGGGCGGTGCCTACAACACCTTCCGCTATGTTGACAGCTACCGAAACGGCGACCTTGTACAGAAAAACGGCGCAGACGCTGACGGTTTTTCCGTTAAGCTTGCAGCAGGTATGGATAACAATTTCTACAACTGTCGTGCATGGGAAAACAGCGACGACGGCTGGGACAGCTACGACCGTTCCAGTGAGGGTGGAATTATAGGCGACATCAGATATGAGGAATGTGTAACATGGAATAACGGTAACCCTTATGTATTCACAGGTGAATACGACTACGAGCATGGCTATGCACTTGATAAAAACCTGCTTTACGTACAGGCTATACTTGCAGAATATCCTGATTTTGAAACCGATTACAATAACCATACCGTTACAAGCTGGCCACAGGTTACAGTTAAGCTTTTAGGCACAAGCAACACTTACTCCAACATTCACAGTACAAAGTGGGCAGGCAACCCTAACGGCTTTAAGTTTGGCTCTGCCGAAACACCTTCCACCTCGTACAGATATATTAAAAACTGTATTGCCTTCGGTCATGAGAACACCCCTAACCAGACACCTGCAAAGGGCTTTGACCAGAATAACGGCTATGCACAGTACGATATTGTAAACGCTCTCAGCTTTGATAACGGACAGAACTACTGGATGGACAGAATGAGCGCTAAGTCAATGACAGGCGTATTCTATAGCTTTAACAGCGGACAGAGCGACGCCCCAGGCGACCTTAACCTTACAACACCGGACACTGCCAAGGAGGCAGCGCTCAGAAAAGAGGTTGAGGAAAAAACAGCCTATATCCTTGAAATGGTTTACAGTGATAAAATACCGGGCGAGGTAATTTATAACGTATTTGATTAATACACTTAAAAAGAGCTGATTGCAATAATCAGCTCTTTTTTACAATGCTAAACCTTATAATATATTATTAAGCTGTATTGACACAGCAAAAAAATTATAGTAGAATTATTTAAAAATATAATAGTTTTACTGTTTTGTACAAAACTTTTAGTTTTAAGTTAATTAGGCTTTAAATAGTGTAAAGAACGAGTATATGTATTATACGGAAAATGGGGCTGTTAAAGTGCATACAGTTGGAAAAATAAGCAAAAAAATCTACAGTTGTATAACAGAGGATATAGTTTCTGAGGATGTTATTATAACTGACGAGAGAATTAATCATATTAAAGAGCATCATCCAAATGATTTTGAGAGATTTTCTGCTTATCTATCAGATATTATACAAATGCCTGATTACATAGTTGAGGCAAACAGACCTAATACTGCACTTATATTAAAGGAAATTATTGAAAACGGAGAGCAATTCAAAACAGCTTTGCGTCTGGTAACATCTACGGATAATCCCAATTTTAAAAATTCTATTATTACATTTATGAAGATTGATAATAAAGAATGGGAGCGTTTATTAAAAAACAAAAGGATACTTTACAAAAAAGAATAATTATGATAATATAATAGTATAATAATTAGGGTTGTTTGAGGTGGAGGAATTCGTCCGGTCCACACGCCGATGGTATGACAGGGGAAACCCGAGAGATGCAGGAGAAACGGACGCCTGCCAAACAATCCTTAATTATCAGATACCGCTTAATCTAACGATTAGGCGGTATTTTTATATTTTTTAGACTGCTATTTATACAAAAATTCTTGTAAAAATATAAATAGAATCCCATCTTATCGAAAAAAGGCTGCTGCAAAACAAATGCAGAAGCCTATTATGTTAAAATATGTAATTAATCTGCCTTCCTCTGCATTGGCACAGCCCTTGCAAAATTAGCCACAGTAATATGATAGCATACAAAATAAATTGCGTCCGAAACATAAACCGTACCGTCATAAAGTCTAAACGGCGGCTGTTTAAGCACTGTAAGCAGCACTGTCAGCACGCATACGGCAATACAGTAAATAATAAAAGGCTTAACGCTTTTAATAGCGTCAAAGGCGGTTAAAGCATAAAACACCACGCTTATTGCATATACTATATAGCTGATAAAATACATCTGGAAATTGCCGCCTGCAAAAAAAGGTGCAAGAAAGCTAAGCACAAGTGCAGACGGAACAGCAAGCAGCTTGGCGTGTTTATTACCAATAAGAATT
>CABUWB010000057.1 GCA_902495025.1 uncultured Eubacteriales bacterium | reverse complement strand
TTTCAAAATTATATGATAATTTTGAAAGTCCGCAGGACTTCAAATTTTACAGTTAAAATTTGAACCTTGCTGCGTTAAGGAAGTTTGAAGCAGGTATGGGAAACGTTTGGATTTATGTTATAAATCCAAACCCCTGCGGGATGAGCTTTTGTGATTACAAAAGCTCACGTGCCAAAGCTGTAAAAGATTAATTAATCAGTGCTTACTTAAGCTTTATGTCCGCCAATCTGCTTGTTTTTCTGTACAGCCGTAGCGTCCTCCTGCAGGCTCATGCCTTTAAGTACAGCATTTTTGCCAAATCTCTTTTTTATATCCAGTATAGCCTTCTGTATATTTTTCTCCTTTTCAAGCTCAGTTTCTTCCTCCTGGCGCTGTTTCTGCAATGCAGCGTAATCAGTAAAAAGGTCAAGCTGCTCGTATTCCGCTTTATTAGCAGCTTGGCTTTCATCAACCACACGATTTGCCGTTATATTAATTCGCCTTACAAGCAAATTTTTGTTTACAATTTTATCAAATAAATCCATAACCGCTTCAATAATAAGCCTTGTTGATGAGGTCTGACAGCCGAGATTAGCCGTACCATGAGCGTGCTTTGGAACCTTACGCCCATAGCGGTCAGTTGTGATTTCTCCCTTATACTTTTTTCTTATATCGGGGTTGGTAAGGTTTTCTATATCATATCCGACAGTCAGAACAAGCTGGTCTGTAACAAGTCCCTTATCAACCAAATCAAGCACCAGCATATCCGTCATTTCCTTTACAACAAGCCTTGCCTTGTTAAAATTATAAGGACAGTGCAGCACCTGCCCCGAGCCAATGCTGTTTGTATCGGGCTTATACGCCTTGATATCCGCAATTGTACATGGCTCCCAGCCCCACGCATGGTCAATCAGCAGCTCTGCATTAATGCCAAACAGCTTATACAGCAGTCCCTCATTATAATAATCGGTCGCCTTACCTATTGAGCAGCGTGCCACGTCACCCATAGTCAACATACCATACTCCGCCAGTTTTTTGGCATATCCCCTGCCGACACGCCAGAAATCAGTTATCGGCTGGTGGGTCCACAGCAGTCTGCGGTATGACATCTCGTCAAGCTCTGCAATACGTGCACCGTTTTCATCTTCGGTAATATGCTTCGCAACAATATCCATGGCAATTTTACTTAGGTACAGATTTGTACCTATGCCAACGGTTGCCGTTATGCCCGTAGTATCAAAAACATCTTTAATCATTTTTATTACAAGCTCACGTGCGGTCAGCTTATAGGTATCCAGATAAGCCGTTAAATCAATAAAAACCTCATCAATTGAATAAACGTGAATATCCTCGGGCGCAACATATTTAAGATAAATGCTGTAAATTTTGGTGCTGTACTCCATATAATACGCCATTCTTGGCACAGCCGTAATATATGAAACCGCAAGAGAGGGAGATGAGTTAAGCTCCATAAAATTGCAGGATTCACCTGTAAATTGCCGCCTCGGCGCATCAAGCTGCCTTTGCCTGTTCACCTCTTTAACCTTTTGCACCACCTCAAAAAGCCTTGGACGCCCCGGAATACCATAAGATTTTAATGACGGAGAAACTGCAAGACAAATTGTTTTTTCCGTCCTGCTTGCATCGGCAACAACAAGATTTGTTGTCATCGGGTCAAGTCCTCGCTCTACACATTCCACAGAAGCATAGAAGGATTTTAAGTCTATTGCTGCATATATGCGGTTGTGCTGATTCATTATCTATGCCCCTTTCTGCCATTATACATTTAATAAGCTATTATACCATATTATTATCATATGTAACAATATCAATGCAAAAAAATAGATACACCGATGATTGATGTATCTATTTTTGTATCTTACCAAATATTTAAAGCTTTATCTCTGTTCCTTAAACACAGAATCAGAATTTACATACCATTTATCAGTCAAACGTCTTTTTGTTGCGAAGCAATAACCAAAAATATGCACCGCACAGAATAATCTGTACAAGAGAAGATGCTGGGGTTGCAAGACCTATGTGAAACAAAGATACCTCAGCCTGCCTGCTCATTAACCATGACACAGGAAGCCTTACTCCAAATGCACCAATAATACCCTGAATCATAACAAAGGTTGTACAGCTGCAACCGTTAAAATATCCCACAAAACAAAACAGAAATGAGGTCAGCAGGCAATCAATTGCATATGCCCTCATATAGTCCGCCGCCGCCATAATTACTTGTGTATCCTTAGCAAATATACCGGCAAGCATATCACCATGATAAAAGGTGAAATATGCCATAATTACACTTATTACTAAAGAAGACGCTATACCGCAAAGCAGTGCCTTCCTTGCGCGCTCGGGTTTTCTTGCACCCATATTCTGAGCTACAAAAGCAGACATAGACTGCATAAATGCCGACGGAACAAGCATTAAAAAACCGCACATTTTTTCAGCTACACCTACTCCTGCAGATGCCGTCAGTCCAAGAGAATTGACAATAGCTATAATAACCAGGAATGAGATATTTACAAGTAAATCCTGCAGGGCAATAGGAATACCAAGCTTAAGTATTTCTTTAATATATGAGCCTTTATACCGTACATCTTTAATGGTTAAGACAAAGGGCAGCTCCCTGTTGCGGATAATTACTAAAGAAATTAATACGCTTACAGCCTGTGCAAATACAGTTGCTATAGCTGCACCTGCCGCCCCCATTTGAAAGACCGCCACAAGCATCAAATCACCCACAATATTAAGAGCACAGGCAATAGCCACTGTAATAAGCGGCATTTTTGAGTCGCCTATTCCTCTGAAAATACTGCCAACCAAGTTGTATGCTACAATAAATATAACACCGGCAGAGCAGGTAACAATGTATGAAACAGTTTGTTCAAACGCCTCCTCAGGTGCATGCATAGTCTTTGCCAGCAAGGGAGCAGTACACAGCATCACTGCCGTAACTGCCACAGCAATTACTCCAAATAGAAAAACACCGCTGCCTATGATTTTGCCTGCCTTTTCCCGCTGACCTGCTCCGATTTCCTTACCCACAAAAACAGTCAGTCCCATAGCAAGGCCTGTAATAACAACCGTAAGTGCCTGCATAACCTGACTTCCGGTAGATACGGCTGATACATAAACATCAGCAAGGTTACCGCCAAACTGTCCTACCACCAGCAGGTCTACCGCACCGTACATAGTCTGTAAAAACAGTGCAAAAAGCACCGGCAGTGCAAACCGAATTAACGGCGAAAAAATACTTCCTTCCGTAAAACTTTGTGTCTGTTTCATAAAATTCTTATTTTCTCCTTTCAAACCAAAGAGTTACAAATTCCGCAACAAAAGGTGCAAGCTCCTTAATACTCCAGTTAGCTGTATTAAAAGTTACATTATAACTGCTTGCCTGTCCCCATTTGCTGCCCCCAATAATCTCCCTGCTTTGTGCACAAATTTTGTCTATACTCCTGATATTTTGTTCAATTGCTTTTGGTGATAATTTTTCATTACGCTCAGCCCTCTCCATACAACGGCTAATCCTTGTTTCCATATCCGCACAAACAAAAATACTGAACGGTCTTTCACTATTTAAAAGAATATCTGCGTTTCGCCCTACAATAACGCAGTCCTTTCCCGACTTAGCAATCCCTTCAATCACCTTTTTCTGTTCAAGCAGTAAGGCTGTCTGGGGAGGCTGTATCATTGAACTTCCAATAAAAGATGAACGGTATGTCAGAGGAAAACTCTGCCACCCATGATTTTCCAAGACATCCTCAACGTAATTTTCATTCAGGCCTTTGATATTTGCAATTGCAGTAATAATTTCCCTGTCATAATAGTCAAAACCCAACTGCTCAGCAAGTCTTTTTCCAAGCTCTCTGCCTCCGCTGCCGAATTCTCTGCTAATAGTAATAATCTTCATAAAAATCTTTCCTTTCACATAAAAATAATTAATTTATAGAAAACATAACCGTTTTAGCCTTATTTATAAGCAATACCGTTTCTTTCAGACATTTTTTTCAAAGCAAAAGCTATAAAGAGTACAACAACCTCGTATATACCAAAAGTATGCCATACAACAATATTTCCGAAAATTTTAGGCAAAAGTGTGATAATCAGCGTATTCATAACAAGGCTTCGGATAATATTAAGTGTAATTGCCTGACCCGAACGCTTAGTAGAGTAAAAATATGCAGACAGCATAGTGTTAACGCTACCCACTATAAATCCCCAGCAATATTCCCACATATGGATTGCAGTAAAATCAATCGTCTGCGCATCAGCACCAAACAGCTTACACAGAAAATGAGGGAATATAACATAAATTGCTACACAAAGCCCACTTCCGATTATACTGATAAACTGACCTGCACGATAATAATATTTCAGATTATCATCTTCCTTGGCACCATAAGCCTGACCAAACAAAGGCTGCATTCCTTCAGATGCGCCAAAAAATACCGACATTGTAAACGAAGAAAGATATGAAATTATGGAAAACGCATTGATGCCAATATTTCCAAAGGCAGGCATTAATGTATAATTCATGCACAGCGTAGTAACTGGAGTGGAAAACTGCGCAATAGCTTCAGGCAGTCCTCTGAAAAGGATTTTACGGAACAGCTTTATCTGCGGCTTATAACGCCCAATAACAAGATTTCCCTTTTTAAAGACAAAATGAGTTGAAATAATCAGCATACCAACTATCTGTGAAATACCCGTTGCAACAGCCGCACCCATAACACCTTTCTGCATAGGAAATACAAAGAGCCAGTCAAGAAAAATATTCAGCGAAGTACTGACAATATTTGTAACAGCCACAAGCCCGGGAGAATTATCATTTCTACAAAATGACTGCAGGTTCAAAGACAGAGAATTTGCAATGGCAAAAAGTGCCCACCAGAACACATACTCTTTTACAAGCGGCAAATAGCTTTCCGCCGCACCCAGTAAACCACAGATTGCTCCATTAAATGCACATCCTGTAACAGTAATGAGCAAACCCACTAAAAAGTTTATAGTAAACGAATGCATAAAAGCATTTTGCGCACCTTCTTTATCACCACGTCCAAATCGTATTGCAGTAATAGTAACGCCACCGATACTTGCCATTGCATTCAGAGCATTTGCAACCAGCACAAACGGCAATGCAAGATTGACAGCGCCCAACGCTTCAATTCCCGCACCGTTTCCAACGAAGATACCGTCTACAACCGAAAACAGAAATACACACGCATTTGCTAAAATTGCCGGTGCTACATTTTTGAAGATTTTTTTATTTCTTGATGATACCATAATAAGCCTCCATTAGTTAGTCCCAAACCAAAGCTTGACATATTCTGCAACAGCAGGGAGTAAAGTTTTTATTTCTCTGTCGGAGGTGTTAATACAAAGATGGTATGATTCTTTTCTGCCCCACTCATCTTCACAGAATAACTCCCTATATGCGGCACGTTCTTTATCGATTTCTTTCATTTTCTTAATCATTTCTTTATCCGAAAAATGCTCATTTTCTTTTGCTCTGCTTTTACAGCGCTGAAGCTTTGACTGACAGTCTGCATAAACAAAAATGTTCATAGGATTCATATCCTGCAGGATAACATCAGCACAGCGCCCTACAATTACGCAGTCGCCCTGACCTGCAAGCTCTTTAATCAAGCTATGCTGCGCTGATATAACCTGCACAGTCTGATTCATTGCAGAGCCATGCATCATAAAACGGTGCGCAATAGTTTTAGGATAAAATAACCTTATGTCTTTTTCCGAAACATGCGCAACATAGTCTTTATTAAATCCATGCTGTTCTGCGACCATATCAATAATTTCATGGTCATAGCAAGGAACACCAAGGGCATCAGCAAGTCTTTTTCCAAGCTCTCTGCCTCCGCCGCCAAATTCCCTGCTAATAGTAATAATTTTCATAATTAAACTTCCTTTCCTGTTTTTATAAAAAAATCTGTATTATTGTGCATATTTATCATAAATTATCCAAACTGCAGCAACATCTCCTTAACCAACATAAAAACGCCCGATTATCTTTTACAATAACCGGGCGCACCCGACATCTTCTGCTCGACAATCAATCATTGCGATGATGTGTCCTCCGATGACATTCCAATATTTATTTTATTGATTTCTTCCTCTAACAGCTCAATATGCTTTTGTGTTATTTTCATTAATTCAAAGCGTTCCATCTCATCCAAACGCATAAATGAGCTTAATTCTGCCTGAACAAGTGGGTCAATTGTTTCTTTTACAACAGCTTCACCCTTTTGCGTAAAATGCACAAGTTTATTTTTTCGGTTTTTTGGTGCAGGTTCAAGAGCAATTAAGTCCTTTTCCTCTAATGCTTTCAAAGCAGAATTAATCGTTTGGGGTGCATAAAACCACGCATTACATAAATCCCTTTGCGTACAAGGATGTCCATACTCATACAAAGAGTAAAGCAGCCAAAAGGCAGCATCGGATAAACCGATTTTTTTTGCATAATTATGATATATAACATTCATTTTTTTATGTAATCGATTAAATGCAGACAGTACTAATACAATAGGTTCTCCCATAATCCACCTCCATTTATCCGATTTCGGACAAACGATATTATAATCCGAATTCAGATAAATGTCAATCACATTTTTTAAAATATTTTTACTTTAATATTGTCTTATTGACCAAAGAGCTCTTGACAGCTCTGACGGTTTTGTTAAAAACGAATTATATTTTTCATTTTGATTCCTCCATTTCTTTTATTTTAATTTGCAGTCTGTAATAAATAACCCGTTCCATTATAGTAGCACCTTGCAAATTTGTTTTGATTAGATATTTAAAGTACACATTAAATATTCCTTTATTATAGATAATTATAGCTCATATTTTAATAATATTCAAGTAACATAAACCCCTGATTAAGCAGATATCCGCACTGCAACCAAGGTAAAATCTTTCCAAAAATATCCTTAATCTTGTCATAGCCCTGCATAAACTGGCTCTGTACAACACCTATCCACGATACAGCCTACGTACAGCGGCACAGCGTAAACTCGTGTTTATTTAAGCTGATTATATCAACTATCAAACGACAATGCAAACACATTTTACATCGACACAAAAAGGCGTATTACAAGCCGGTTTGCAATACACCTTTAAAGTAAACGCTGATTAATTCACTAAAGCAGATTTAAGCCAAAGCTGTAAAAGATTAATTAATCAGTGGTTACTTAAAATCCATATAATAAATATAACCCGAGAGAGCTATTCCCTCGGGTTACACCTATTAATCAGGTTCTCTCCCATATGTACCGATTTCAGCAGACCTCAGACTTATTTTCGTATAGCAATCTTTCCCAAGGCTGATGGTTTGCTAAGGTCCGTTTATTCTTCGCCGGTACGTGTTGTGCCATATTACTTTTCCTGTAAGCACTCTGGCAGTTCAGGCTGATAGCTGAGCTGTGCAGAAATAGAGCCTGCGCCAAGCTGTGCCAGCACATAAACCACATTGCTTAAAAATGATAATGCAAGATAGAACATAAACTCGCCTCCTTTCTTATTTTAAATCATTTTTATTTAAAATTATATTGTACGCCTCTGTTACAAGCATTAAAGCTGCATCAAGGCATATTGTCAGATAGGCAAATACCGAGTAGGTTTTAGTTTTAAAAATTGCTGCCATTAAGCAGATAACAAGCAATTCAAGCGATATTATGTATTTGGAAAATTTCTTTCCCCTCTCAATTGCCGATTTGTTGATAACCGTACCCTTTGCGGCAACAGGCGCCCTTAAAAATACATATATAAGCAAAAGCGGAACTGTTGGCAATATCCATACAAGAGGATTTTCTGCCGCCTGCTGTGCAAATCTGCTTACAATAACCGTCAGCACAAAGTACAGATTGCTTACAACAAAGCAACCTGCATAGGTTTTGCAGTGATAACCGCCCGTAAATGTCCTTAACGGCATAAAAAAGAGCAGAAACACCAGTGCATACCGTATATCAAACAAAATAACCGAAAGCAGGGTTATTGACACAGCGCCAAACAGTGTGGAAAAGAAAAGCTGAAAGCCATATTCATACACTGCCAGTAAATCCTTGTTTATCAGATGTTTTTTTAACAGAAAACCCGCAGCCCACTGCGAAATATTTTTCAACATAAAAAACCTCATTTACATAATATCTACCATAAATATTACATAAACGAGGTTTAATTTCAATAGATTGTCCGCAAACGGTCGTTTAACGTCCGTCAATTTTTTTAACTTAAAACAGGCTGACCGTCAATGTAAATATACCGTCCCTGCATTCCCACCTGACAAGACCCTTGTATTTTTCAACAGCAGAGATGATGGATTTTAAACCCCAGCCATGGTTTTCCTCCGCCTTGGTGGTCTCGGGTATGCCCTTGTCAATTTTATTATTTGTGGGATTTTCAATTTTAATTATTATAATGCTGTTATTCTGTGTTATGCTTATGTATATGTATTTATCAGCTTCAATGCTTTCGTTTGCCTCAATGGCATTATCAAGAGCGTTAGAGAGAATTATACACATATCCTGTACATCAACATTGCCTATATCGTTTACCGAAAAATCACCGTCAACGGTTATGCCCTTTGCTTCGGCTTTGTCTATTTTGTAATTGAGTATTATGTCAAGCTCCTCTATGCCTGTGTATGACACATTTCTGAAACGCACATACTGACTGCTAAGTCCTTGGATATATTTAAGTGCCTTATCGGTATTATTATTTTCAATATATCCCTCTATCATGCTTAAATGGTGCTTAAAATCATGGTTGGACTTTGCATTTTTATAATAACTTGTTTTTATGTTTTCTATGTTGTCGGACAGCATTTTGTTGTTTATTTCAATTAAGCTGTACTCACGCTTTTCCTTCTCATACTTTGAGAACATATTGAAAGCATAAATTGTAAATGCAAACAGCAAAATTGCCCATACCCACTCAACAGCAATACTGACCCTCAGCATTTCATAGGAGTTTGAGAGGAAGGCGCTGACGGCAACACTGTCAAAAACATAAACCAGAATTGAAATAATAATTACAAACTTGATAAAACGGTTATCA
>CABUWB010000056.1 GCA_902495025.1 uncultured Eubacteriales bacterium | reverse complement strand
CGTTGATTTTATCTATTCTTCTTTCATAACTTTCAAATAATGCCATTGTAGTCAATCCTCCTCTTATTCTTTTCTTGGGTCGATATACTTAGCAGCGTCATCAAAACGGCCATACTTGCCCTTAGCCTTCTCCAGAGCGTCAGCAGGAGAATCGCCCTTCTTGATGAAGTCCATCATCTTGCCGAGGTGGATAAACTCATAACCGATAATCTGGTCCTTGTCATCAAGAGCAGTTCTTGTAACATAGCCCTCTGCCATTTCAAGGTATCTTGGGCCCTTAGCCTTGGTAGCAAACATTGTACCAACCTGGCTTCTTAAGCCCTTGCCAAGGTCCTCAAGACCTGCACCGATAGGTAAGCCGCCCTCAGAGAAAGCTGTCTGAGTTCTGCCGTATACAATCTGGAGGAAAAGCTCTCTCATAGCTACGTTGATAGCATCACAAACGAGGTCGGTGTTAAGAGCCTCAAGGATTGTCTTGCCGATAAGGATTTCAGATGCCATAGCTGCGGAATGTGTCATACCGCTGCAGCCGATAGTCTCAACAAGAGCCTCCTCAATAATACCTTCCTTAACGTTAAGTGTAAGCTTACAGGCACCCTGCTGTGGTGCACACCAGCCAATACCATGTGTCAGACCGGAAATGTCCTTAATTTCCTTAGCCTGTACCCACTTGCCCTCCTCGGGAATAGCTGCAGGACCATGGTAAGCTCCCTTAGCAACAGGGCACATATTTGTTACTTCTGCTGAATAAATCATAACTAATTCTCCTTTACTATAGTATGTTTGCGGAAACCGCTGTTATAAAAAAGAATATTCACCAATATCTTCCTTATATAAATATAGCCGATATTCTGCGGGACAGAACATCGGCTTCATCACCTTAGGAAGATTTTCTGCCTGTAAAAAAGCAGCCAACGGAGAAACATTCTTTCCCATTCTTGATAAAATTTTATCACAAGGAGGGGCAATTGTCAACATATTTCTGCCCTCTGCGACAAGGTTTGCTGTTTTTTTACCTGCCTTTAACCTACTGACGAAAAGGCATAGCCACGCTTTGTAATATAGTCAACAAGCGATGGCAGGGTGCCGTCCTCGTTGTAGCTCCATACCCTTTTGCCGTCCTTGTTTGCAACCTCAAGGTTGTAAATGTCAAGTACGGGGTGATAGAAAAGGCTTATGGTGTATCCGTTGTTAAAGGAGCTTTCAAGCCTGTCAAAAATTGCATAATCACGTCTGAAATGCACGTGGTCGGCAGGGGTTGGCAGGTACCATACCTTTTTGCCGCTCCTTGTGGTATAAGTGAGCTTGTTTGCAAGCTGGGCAGACGGATATGACTGGCAAATCATATCAAAATAATATTCTGCCATTTTAAGCTGTCTGTCTGTTGCGTCATAGTGAGGAAACTCAAAAAACTCTGCCTTGTAGCCGAGCTTGTCGGCACATTCCTTTGCTGCCCTCATTCTGCGCTGCTGCTCGTTAAAGTTAAATGGAGTATTTGCGCCCCATTCCCAGCCAAAGCCGCTCTCGTCATTGCCGTACTGGTGCGTGTAGCCATGCAGACCTATGTGTCCGTTGTGGTCTGCCATATAGTCCATAACATATAAAAAGTAGGAGTTGTACAGGCTGTAATCCTTTGACACGTCATTCCAGTAGTTTTCGGCAGGGTCGGCGTATACGGGTATCCATGCCACGTAGTAATGCTGTCCCCTTAAATACAGATATTCGGCGGTATATTTCAGCTTTTCAAGCATATCGGCAGTGTAGCTGCCGTCGCCTGCGGGTTTTAAGCCATCAGCCGTTATATCCTCCAGCCTTATGTAAGCCTTTTGTGAGCTTGCTGCAGCAGGTGCCATATTGCTTACGGCACATTCGCTTTTTACAAGCTCCAGCGTGCCTGCGCTTAAATTGGCGGTGAGGGTGTAGTCAAAGGGCGTTACCAGCTCATAAAGTGAAATGTACGCCGTATTGTTATATGTAAATACGACAGGTCTGTTGCTGTCCTTTGACACATAAAAAAGCTTGCTCTTGCCGTTAAGCTTAATGCGGTAGGAGCCGCCGTTGTCGGTAAATTCAGCCCCCATAAGCTCTGCGCCCTTTTTTATGGGTACACAAATTCTGCCGTTGCAGAATACGGTGCCGCTGTCCTCGCCCTTTGGATATTTTACTGTTACATCTGCATTTTTAATGTAATAATAAATGCCGGGAGGAGCGTATGGCTCAAACTCTCCGGCATTAACGGCAGCCGTCATTACAGCTGCAAATAAAAAAATTAAAGGTAATAAATATAGTTTTCTCATTACAAATCCCCATTGTTATTGTGCTCCCTTACAAGTTCCTCAATTTTGTTGCGGTTGTATATAAGGTGCATCATCATTGCGTATTTTGCGGAAACACTGTCATGTTCCGCTATTGCCTTTGCCACATTTCTGTGTGTGGTAATGGTTTCCTCCTTGAGCGTTCTTGCGGTAAGGTTGCAGAAAAGTGCAACCGAGGTGTTTATGATAGGTACAATCTTTTCAATAACCTGATTGCCCGACGCTCTGGCTATTGCGGTGTGAAAGGCTATGTCCTCAGGCATGTGGTCAGCACCGCTGTAATACAGCTCCTCAACCCTGTCACATTTGTGCATTATGGCGGCTATGTCCTTATCGGTTGCCTTCAGTGCTGCAAGGGAGGCTATTTCAGGCTCCAGTATAAGCCTTAGTTCAATTAAGTCGGCTGCAAGAGCATACTTGTCCCTGCTGAATGAAAGACCCAGCGGGTCCTCGGGTACGCCTGTATTATCGGCTATATATGTACCTGCGCCACGCTTTATTACAAGCACGTTGCGGCTTACAAGTATTCTTACGCCCTCTCTTACGGTGCTTCTGCCTACCGAAAGCAGCTCTGCCAGCTCAAACTCGTTTGGTATTTTGTCGCCCGGCTGCATATTGTTGCTTATAATATATTCCATTATACTGTCCGCCGTCTGCTCGGGGAGAGTTTTATTGTTCATTAAATCACCACCTGTCTGAAATATTATAGTACTTTTTTACCGATATTACAATACGAAAGTTTTGTGCTGCCGTCAATGGTGGTAGTCAACCATCTGTTTTTGGTAGTCCGTACCTGTTTTGCGGTATTTTTCATAGTCCCTGTCGGTGAGCATATTGTCGCATCTTAGCTGTTCAAGCACTGCAAGGTAGTCCTTAAGGGCAGCATGAGCCAAATCCTTATAATTATTTTCCAAATTCATTTTAAGCTCGTCAAGCTTTGCGTTAAGAATAAGCTTTGCTTTTCTCTTCTGCATAAAATTAAGCATAAAAATACCCCCTTTTTGTTATTGTAATGCAAAAGGGGGATTTTGTCAAAGAAAGGTTATAATGATGAAGTCGGCTGCCATTGCAGCAAGCTCAATTAAGGCGGTTACCCTTATCCATTTTTTATTTATGCAGTAACGCTCCATAGCAGGGCGCAGCTTGTATGCACCAAGGCAGCCAAGACCGAATATAATGCTGCTTATAAGGGATATTCTGCCCTGAAAGTTGCAAATCCACGCCGAATAGTCCCACAGGGTTTTATGCAGAACAGCCTCAATAATAAGCGCCGCTATGTACTCAACAACGGTGGTAATTACAACTCCGCCTGCAAAAACCTGAAAGGCATTCAGCTTTTTAAAGCGGTGCATTATCCACAGTGCTATAAATGCGCCAAAGCCGTATATAGGGCATACGGGCAGATGCAGATAGCCCCTGTTTAATATAAGAGTGTGTGCAAAAATCGACTCGCATATTGTTTCATATACCCAGCCTATAAAGGCATAGAGCGTAAACTCGTTTATGTAGCCCCAAATTCTTACCCTTAACGGTGTATCAGGTTTTTCGTATTTTAACATTGCGTACCTTCCTCCTGTTGTCGTCGCTTTCCTCGGCGTAGTGCCGTCTTGTGGTGTTTACGTCCTTGTGCCCGAGTACATCGGCAACAAGGTAAATGTCGCCCGTTTCCCTGTAAAGATTGGTGCCAAAGGTACTCCTCAGCTTATGGGGAGAAATATTTTTAACATTGGTAACCAGCTTTGAATATTTTTTTACAAGGTTTTCAACACTGCGTACGCCTATTCTTTTATTCTGTATGGAAAGAAATAGTGCGTTTTCGTGTCCCGGCAGAGGATTCATACTCTCTCTTGCGATAAGGTAGCTTTGCAGTGCGCTTTCTACCTCGTCCCCAAAGTAAATTACAACCTCATTGCCGCCTTTGCGCCTTATTTTTATGCCGCCTAAATTAAAGTCGATATGGTCAAGGTCAATGCCTACGCACTCCGACACACGCATACCCGTACCCAAAAGCAGGGTTACAAGCGCAAGGTCCCTTGCCTTGGTGAAGGAGTGGTATTTTTTCTGCCCTGCCGTAAGGTTTTCACCGCTTTCTATTTCGTCAAGCAGCCTTGCAGCCTCGTCTGGCTCTAAGCGGACAATGGATTTTTCGTGCAGCTTTGGTGTTTTGACAAGTTGCGCAGGGTTTGCGGGTATAATCTCGTTTGTGTAAAAGTATTCAAACAGCTTGCGTATAGCTGCCAGCTTGCGGGACTTGCCCCTCTCGCCGTTGGTTACAGCCTCGCCCTCGTCCGTTCCGTCGTCCTTTACATAGTATGTAAGAAAGTCCATAAAAAGACGTATATCGTTTGCAGTGATTTTGGCAAGGTCGTCAGTGGTGAGCTGTGCCGACTGTTTGCCGCCGAAAATATCCGTTTCCTCTGTAAGGTATTTGAAGAACAGCCTTAAATCGTAGGCGTAATTAAGCCTTGTTTTGGTTGAGGTTATCTCGTTAAGGCTTATAAAATATTCACGACAGAACGGCGGCAGCTCCTTTAAAACCTGCCTTGTCATAAGTATATCCTTATGCCGCTGCTGCTCGCTGTATTCAAAGTTATCCATTAAATCAACCGTCCTTTTCTGTCTGCCAGCCTGGGATAAAGGAGCGCTGTACAGCACCTAAAAGCTTCTCGTCAAGGTGGTCAAAGTCCTTTTTAAGCTCGTTTATGCGCTTTTTCATATCCTCACGCTTGGTGTTGCCGTCGGCAGGACATTTATTTTTTACAACAGGCAGGCTTTCAGCCTTTGCAAAGCCTATAATCTCCTTTTCGGGTACATAAATCATGGGGCGTATGGAGGTTATCTTTTTTCTGTCAAGGTAGGTTACGGGGCTGAAGGTGTAAATTCTGCCCTCGTAAAGCAGTGCCATAAGCAGGGTTTCTATTACATCGTCCCTGTTGTGTCCTAAGGCAACCTTGTTGCAGTCAAGCTGTTCCAGTTTGTCGTGCAGTGCACCCTTACGCATTTTGGCACAGAGTGAGCATGGGTTTTTCTCCCTGCGCTCGCCAAATATTATTTCGCCTATGTCCGTTTCAACTACATGGTACTCAACGCCTAAATGCTCACAAAATTCCCTTACTGGGGTAAAGTCCATACCCGTATAGCCAAGGCTTACGCTTACTGCTATAAGCTCAAAATGCTTTGGATAAAACCTTTGCAGTGCCTTCATTGCCATTACAAGGGCAAGGGAGTCCTTGCCGCCTGATACGCCTACGGCAATTTTGTCCCCCTCCTCTATCATATTGTAGTCGTCAACAGCACGTCTTATATAGCTTAAAAGCTTTTGCAGCTTCATTTTGATACCTCCGATAAAACCAAGTAAATAAGTATATTATTATTATACATTATTGTAACTGCGTTTGCAATGTTTGTTCATTTTTAAACATGAAAATAAAAAATTATATTAATCTGTTTACAGCTTTGCCCTTTTGTGATATAATAACTTTGAAAAAGAAAAAGGACTTTTGCACAAGTCCTTTTTCAGCAGACAATCGCCGCAATGCGGTTGACCATTAGACGTATAAAATAACGCCCCTGAGTCCAGGCAGGGGCGTTATTTTATTAATGAAATTATTGAAACGATTAAGCCTAACAATGTGCTTACACACATTATTACCTTATATGTATCATCATTCATAATAACACCTCCTTTTATTGCGACCAAAACAACGGGTTACAAAGAAAGAAGGTCAACACGCCCTGCACCGAATGTCTGAATATATAGTAGCACAAATTTGATTTTATGTAAACAATTTTACGGCTGCCGAAAAAGGCAGTCTTTTTTAGTTAAATATATTTGCTCATTTACTTTATTTATGTTATACTTATCAGATAAAGATAAAAACGGAGGAATTTAATATGAAGAAATTTACAGCTTTATTTTTAACATCGGCACTGCTTTTAACAGGCTGTTCGGCAGGAGTACAGGTTGACGTAACCAATGATGATACAACAGCTGCTGCTGAAAGTGCGGAAAATACTGACGGCGAAAGCTACAAGATAGGCATTGCGCAGTTTGCGCCTCATGGCTCGCTTGACAACTGTCGTGAGGGCTTTAAGCAGGGGCTTGAAGAGGCAGGCATTACAAATGTAGAGTTTGACGAGCAGAATGCGCAGGCTGATATGGCAACTGCAAACCAGATTGCACAGAATATGGCTGCTGACAAGGACGTTGACCTTGTGTGTGCTATTGCTACACCTATGGCACAGGCTGCATACAATGCGGCACAGCAGGGCGGCATACCTGTAATATTTACCGCTGTTACTGACCCTGTTGCGGCAAGCCTTGCAAATGAGGACGGCTCACCTGTAGGCGAGGTAACAGGTACAAGCGACAAGCTTGCAGTAGAGGCACAGCTTCAGATGATTAGGGACTTTATGCCTGAGGCAAAGACAATAGGTATACTTTACAGCACAAGCGAGGCTAACTCCGTAAGTGCAATTGAGGAGTACAAGAGCCTTGCAGGCGGCTACGGCTTTGAAATTGCGGAAAGCGGTATAAGTCAGGCAGCGGATATTCCTCTTGCGGCAGCAGACCTTGCGTCAAAGGTTGACTGTATAACAAACCTTACCGACAATACGGTTGTAAGCAATCTTCCAACAGTGCTTGACGCTGCAAATAAGGCAAATATCCCTGTATTTGGCAGTGAGGTTGAGCAGGTTAAAAACGGATGTGTTGCAGCAGAGGGTCTTGATTATGTTGCACTTGGCAAGCAGACAGGCGAGATGGCAGCAAGAGTTTTAAAGGGTGAAAAGGCGTCTGAAATTCCTTTTGAAACGATTACGGAATACAGCCTTTATGTAAACTCTGAGGCGCTTGCGAGCCTTGGTATGGAGGTACCTGCAGAGCTTGCAGAGGGTGCTGTTGAGGCTGAATGATAAAATAAAAAGAGATTAGCTTAGATTAGGAGTTTTTGAGATGTCGTTACTGATAAGTGTACTGGAGCAGGGCTTTATATATGCAATACTTGCTCTGGGTGTATATATCACCTATAAAATACTGGACTTTCCCGACCTTACGGTTGACAGCAGCTTTCCGCTTGGTGCGGCAGTGTCGGCGGCGCTTATTGTAAAGGGAGTAAATCCGTACCTTACGCTGCCTGCTGCCTTTGCGGCAGGTGCGCTTGCAGGGCTTGCAACAGGTCTGATACATGTAAAATGCCATATAAGGGATTTGCTTTCGGGTATTATTACAATGACGGTGCTGTACTCGGTTAATCTGCATATTGCAGGCGGAGTGGCAAATGTGCCTATTTTCTCAAATGACAATATTTTTTCTGTATTTCCGTTAGCAGACAGGCTTGGCAAGTACAATACCGTATTTGTTGTGTTTTTTATTGCGCTTGTATCAAAGCTGCTGCTTGACGCTTACCTTAAAACCAAGTCGGGTTATCTTTTAAGGGCTGTCGGCGACAACACTACGGTTGTTACCTCGCTTGCAAAGGACAGCGGAACGGTAAAAATTATAGGTCTTGTTATATCAAATGCGCTTGTATCACTTGCAGGCTGTGTTATGTGCCAGCAGCAGAGGTTTTTTGATATTTCAATGGGTACGGGTACTATTGTAATTGGTCTTGCCTCGGTTATTATAGGCACCAACCTTTTCAGAAAGGTTACTTTTTTAAAAGCCACAACTGCTGCCGTTATAGGCTCACTTATTTATAAGGCATGTGTTGCCTTTGCTATTTCAAGGGGTCTGCCTCCGATAGATATGAAGCTGATTACGGGTGTGCTTTTCCTGGTAATACTTATACTGGGTCAGCTCAGGCTTGAAAAGGGAGGTAAGGCGAAAAAATGATTGAGCTTAAAAATATTAACAAAACCTTTGGCAGGGGCACTGTGAATGAGCAGGTGCTCTTTACCGATTTTAACCTTACCGTAAACGACAATGAGTTTATAAGTGTTATAGGCAGCAACGGCTCTGGCAAAACCACCATGCTGAATATTATATGCGGCTCTGTTCCCTTTGACAGCGGTGATATTGTGATAAACGGCACAAGCGTTGCCAGAATGAAGGAGTTTAAACGCTATAAAAGAATAGGCAGGGTTTACCAGAATCCTGCGCTCGGCACCTGCCCTGCTATGACTATACTTGAAAATATGGCTATGGCTGACAATAAGGGCAAAACCTTTGGACTGTCGGCAGGCACGTCAAAAAAGAGGATAAATTATTATAAGGAGCTTTTAAGCACACTTAACCTCGGGCTTGAAAATAAAATGAATGTGCCTGTGGGTCAGCTTTCGGGCGGTCAGAGGCAGGCTATGGCACTGCTTATGACGTCAATGTCGCCTATCGACTTTCTTATACTTGATGAGCATACGGCGGCACTTGACCCTAAAACTGCCGAAATTATTATGCAGCTTACCGATAAAATTGTACGGGAGAAAAAGCTCACTACCATTATGGTAACGCATAATCTGCTTTTTGCCCTTGAATATGGCAACAGACTTATTATGATGCACGAGGGTAATGCTGTTCTGGACATCAGCGGTGAGGATAAGGAAAATGCCTCCGTTGATGATTTGCTTGACAGGTTTAATAAAATCAGCCTTGAAAGAGGTAATTGAAAACACATAAAAAAGGGGCTGTTGCATTAATTTTGTGACAGCCTTGTTTTTGGTTTGATATAAATTATAGTTTATACGCCTTACGGCGTTGAACAAAATGCTTGCATTTTGTTCAGATTGCAGCGGTAGAAACTACCAACCCGTGCTGTTCTGTTGCTTTGCAACAGCCATCACGAGTTTCAGTCCT
>CABUWB010000055.1 GCA_902495025.1 uncultured Eubacteriales bacterium | reverse complement strand
CACGGGCAGCTTCGGCGCTGATATACGTGTATTTGCTCCCTACAGAATCTGTCTTACATTGGATATTTTAAAGGTGCTTATGGACGAGGGCGTACCTGTTCAGAACGTAAGCGCAAGGGCAAACAAGCGCAACGAGGCTGTTGTTGACCTGTCTATGATGATTACAGGCAGAGAGCAGCTTGAAATTATATGTAAAAAGATTTTAGCCGTCAGAGGCGTTGAAAATATAGAAAGAGTTACGACATGAGAGCAGTTTTACAAAGAGTATCAAGAGCAAAGGTTACAGTTGACGGCACTGTTGTTGGCGAAATAGGCAGGGGCGTTATGCTGCTTGTGGGTATGGACAGCGGTGATAATGCCGCAGACTACAAATATATACTGGATAAATCAGTTAATTTGAGAATTTTTGAGGACGGGGACGGCAAAATGAATTTGTCCGCCGCCGACCTTGAATTGGGGCTTTTGATTGTGCCTAATTTTACTATCTATGCCGACGCAAGAAAGGGCAGACGTCCAAGCTTTGCCATGGGTGCTAAGCCCGAGGAGGCAAAACGTACCTTTGAGGAATTTACAGACTATGCAAGGGATAATTTCGGTAAGGTAGAAAGCGGTATTTTTCAGGCTGATATGCAGGTGGAGCTTGTAAATGACGGGCCTATAACCATATTGCTTGATAGTGATAAGATTTTTTGATAAATAAAATGTATTGAAATGTAATATACTGATGTGATATAATACTTTTGGTACAAGAGAGATTTGCATTTTAAATGTGAGTTAATCGGCGGTTGTTCTCCCCTCTACGATAGAGGGGAGGGATGATTATGAACTATTATGAATACATATACGCTTTAGTTATGTTAATAGTCCTGTTGTCCTGCTTGAAAAAGTAAATTAGCCGCCTAATCCCTGGAAAGTTTAGCGGCTAATTATTGTCATAAATACTACAGGGGGAACAACCGTTTGATTGAACTTCCCTCTTGTACTTTTATATTAGCACAAAAAATAAAAAACGTCAAGT
This sequence comes from uncultured Eubacteriales bacterium, assembly GCA_902495025.1. Taxonomy (GTDB): domain Bacteria; phylum Bacillota; class Clostridia; order Lachnospirales; family CAG-274; genus CALWRD01. Next base: position 8,099 of record CABUWB010000055.1, on the reverse strand, counting down.
TTAAGATAAATGAGGTAATAAAAATGAGAGTAAAGGGTTTTTCCTCACCAGACATGGGTGAGAACTGCTACATTGTAACAGGTGAAAACAAGGAGGCTGTTGTTATTGACCCGGGCAACACAGCCGTTAAGGTGATAAATTATATAAAGGCAGAGGGGCTTGCGGTAAAGGCTATTTTGCAGACGCACGCCCATTTTGACCACATGTGCGCCGCACAGGAGATACAGGCGGCAACAGGTGCGGATATATACATTACAAAGGCTGAAGCCGAGGTTGCGGCAAATCCCGACTATAATCTTTCGTCTATTTTTGGCTATGCGGAGGCTTACCACTACGACAAGGAGCTTTTAAGCGGTGATGTAATTGAGTTTGGCGACACCTCGTGCAGGGTAATTTTAACTCCCGGGCATACGGGCGGTGGCTGCTGTTTTTACTTTGAGGCAGAGGGCGCACTGTTTTCGGGCGATACGCTGTTTATGGGCAGTGTTGGCAGAACGGATTTCCCCACAGGTGATGAGGAAACCCTGCGCAAAAGCATTATTGAAAAGCTCTACACCTTGCCAGATGAAACCAAGGTTTTCTGCGGTCATGGCCCGTCAACTACCATTGGTTTTGAAAAGCAGCATAACGAATATGTATTTTAATTGGTGAAAAATATGAACTACATTTTAAAAAATCACAACTGGTCGGACGATATTGTATCGACGGTAATGATGTTTTATCCAAATGAAAAATATGTACAGCTTGACAGTCCCGAGGGCTTGACGCTTTTAAGTGCGGTTGAGGGAGATACCGCCTATGCCGCATTTTATGAGGACGGCAGGGAGGTTTACAGGCACACCATGCCCGTTACAGATGAGGAAAAATCGGTTAGATATGGACTTAGAATGTCGGCATTTCACTGTCTTATGAGAGTTAAGCCTACAAAAATGCACTGGGGAGCGCTGACAGGTGTGCGCCCTGCCAAAATTGTGTGGAGTATGTGGGATTCGGGCTATACAGATGAGCAGGTTTACAACAGCCTTAAAAATGATTACTGCGTAAGTGATGAAAAAATCCGTCTTGCAATGACGGTGGCTAAAAACGAGCGTGAGATAGTGCAGCGTGGCACACCCGACAAGGTGGGGCTTTACATCGGTATTCCGTTTTGTCCGACAAGGTGTCTGTACTGCTCGTTTACCTCGTATCCGTTAAAGCAGTACACAAACAAGGTGGACAGCTATCTTGACGCACTTGAAACCGAAATGAAATACGTCAGCTCCGTTATAGCCGATAAAACAATCGAAAGCCTTTATATCGGCGGCGGCACGCCAACCTCGCTTAATGAGGTGCAGCTTGACCGTCTGCTTGCCATGGTGGCAAAGTATTTTAAAACACCTTTGGAGTATACCGTTGAGGCAGGCAGACCCGATACCATAACAAGGCAGAAGCTAAAAACCATGCATGAGTATAACGTAGGCAGAATTTCAATAAATCCGCAGACGCTTAATGATAAAACGCTGGAGCTTATCGGCAGGGAGCATAATACGCAGATGTTCTTAGATGCCTTTAATATGGCAAGAGAGGAAGGACACAGCCACATAAACACTGATATTATTTTAGGTCTGCCAGGAGAGGGTAAGGACGAGGTTACACTTACTATGGAGGGGCTTGCAAAGCTCTCACCCGAAAGCATTACCGTACACACCCTTGCCGTAAAGCGTGCCTCACGTTTAAAGGAAACGCTTGACAAATACTCAATGCAGACAATTGAAAATATGGAGGAAATGCTCTCTGTTGCGGCAAAGCATACTGCCGCTATGGGTATGCACCCATATTATATGTACCGCCAGAAAAATATGGTGGGCAATTTTGAAAATGTCGGCTACTGCAAGGACGGCTGCGAGTGCGTGTATAACGTACAGATTATGGAGGAAAAGCAGAGTATATGGGCGCTCGGCGCAGGCGGCTCTACCAAGCTCGTTGAGCCTGAAACCGACAGGATTGAAAGAGTGTTTAACGTAAAAAGCGTTGATGATTATATTACAAGAATTGATGAAATGCTTGACAGAAAAAGGGCTGTGTTGGAACTGTTTTAATTGTTTTTTAATTCCGAGGATAATTTTTCTCGGAATTTTTATTTTACCTGTTGACACTCCTGTTAGGGCAGGGTTTATACTGAAACTGTAATTAATTACAAGAGGTGATACAAATGCTTATAAGTATAGGACATTTTTCAAAAATATGCTCCGTCAGTGTAAAAACACTGCGTCATTATGACAGCATAGGGCTGTTAAAGCCTGCAAGCGTAGACGAGTTTACGGGCTACCGTTATTATGATGAAAAGCAGCTATCGGATATGCTTGTCATAAACAGGCTTAAAAGGTACGGTTTTCCTTTGGCGGACATTAAGGAGCTTATCACCGTAAGCAGTAAAAATGAGTTCTTGAACGAATTAAGGAAACAGGCAGTAAACATTGAAACGGATATTGACCATAAGAGGATGCTTTTAAATGAGCTTAATGGCATTATCCGCAGTTATGAAAGGACAGGTAAAATTATGGATTATAAAAACAATTACAATGTAACTACAACCAACACCCAGCCTATGGCGGTTTTAAGCAGCAGGCAGAAAATGAGCATTGAGGATTTTGGTAAATACTATGGTATTTTGTTTGGCAAAATAGCAAGAGAGGGTATTACAACAACAGGTAAGGCGCTTGCGGTTTACCATGATGAGGAGTTTGACGAGAAGTGCAGTGATATAGAGGTTGCCATTGAAATTTTGGATAAAGATAAGGCAACAAGGGTCATTGACGGAGGTCTTTGTGCTGCAACCGTACATAAAGGCTCTTATGCTAACCTTAGTGAGGCTTATGCCGCAGTTGTTGAATGGATAAGCTCCAACGGCTATAAGATTATCGCACCGCCTTACGAAATATACCGTAAATCTTACGTTGACAATATCCCTGTTGAGGAATGGGAAACGGATATTTATTTCCCTGTTGAAAAGGGCTGATTTTAAGGGCTGCCGCTTTTTGCGGCAGCCATGGTTTTGTCTGATAGATATTAGCGTTTGGTTTAAAAAATGTTAAATTTGCCTATTTTCCCTCGTCCTTCTGATACAGTTTAACGGACTCTTTTATTTTTTCCTTCATCATTTTTCTTACGCTTTTTGGTGAAACAATCTTAACGTCGCTGCCAAGACCCAAAAGCCAGCCGAAAAACATTTTGCTTGGCACAACGTCAACATTGACGGTAAAGGTATTTTCGTCCTTTGGCACAAGCGTAATATCCGTACCGAATTTATCAATAATATAGTTTGCGGCGGCATTGGCACACTCGAGCTTAACGCTGCATATATCGCCGCTGAACATACTGAAACGCTCCTTTGAATAAACGGCGAGGTCAATTTTTGCAAATTCGTCCTTTCCGTCCCTGCTGCCTATGGGGTTAATTGTTACGTTGGACATTTTATCAACCCTGTAATGCTTAAATCTGCCTGCTGACGGGTCAAAGGCAAGCATATAATAGCACTCATTATCCCATATAAATGCCCATGGACTTATATCCTCCTTAACAGGCTTTTTGGAGGGAACAAGCTCCTTTTTCAAATTCCACTGCAAATACTCAAAGGTAATCTTTTTATCAAGGTTTATTGCCTCGTCCACATTATCCATTGTGTAGTAAATCTTTTCGTTAATGCTTTTTACCCTGTTTTTTACAATAACCCTCTTATGTATCTTTTTGGCATTGTAATCACTTGTAAAATTCTCCAGCTTGGCAATAAGCTCTCTGGATTTTTCCTCAGTAACCGAGCGTGAGGACTGCACCGCATCAATAAGCATTTTCAGCTCAAAGAGCTCAAACTCACGTCCTAGCAGATGATATTTATACTCCCTGCCTACCTTTTCGCCCTTTATATCGTAGCCAAAGGTGCGCAGTGCCTCAATATCGGTATAGATAGCCTTGCGTTCAGCCGAAATATCATTTAACGATAGGTAGTCCAATATATCGGACATTGATACAAAATGCTCCTCATCTGTTTTTTCCTTAAACAATTTGATAAGATATAAAAGTTTTAGCTTTTGGTTTTCCGATTTGGGCATAAATACCACCTCCTGTAATTATTTTAACACAGTCCCATTAATGGTACAATACAAATATGTATAATTTTTAACTTATTTGTTAAAACTCCATGTAAGAAAGGAGCTGTTACAATGACAAACTTTATTGAAATTACGGATATTACTGCAAATGAGATACTGGACTCACGTGCTAACCCTACCGTTGAGGCGACGGTCAGCGTAAAGTGCGGCGGCAGGACGATATGTGCCCATGCGGCAGTGCCGTCGGGTGCGTCAACGGGTAAATTTGAGGCGGTGGAGCTGCGGGACGGCGGCAGACGATACATGGGTAAGGGTGTGAAAAAGGCAGTTGAAAACATAAACACTGTTATTGCGCCGCAGTTAAAGGGTATGAATGTGCTAGACCAGTGTGCGCTTGACGCTGCTCTTATTGCGCTTGACGGCACACCCAATAAGTCGGCACTTGGTGCAAATGCCATACTTGCGGTATCAACGGCGGCGGCAAAGGCTGCTGCTGCGGCACTCGATATTCCGCTTTACCGCTACCTTGGCGGATTTAATACAAAGCGACTTCCCCTGCCTATGATGAATATTATGAACGGCGGCAGACATGCAGATAACACTGTTGATTTTCAGGAATTTATGATTATGCCAACAGGTGCAGCCAGCTTTAGCGAGGGTGTGCAGATGTGCTGTGAAATTTACCACAGCCTTAAATCTGTGCTGAAAGCAAAGGGTTTATCCACAGCCGTAGGTGATGAGGGCGGTTTTGCCCCCAATCTGCCCACAGCTTACAGTGTTATTGACAATATAATTGAGGCGGCTGAAAAAGCAGGCTATAAGGCAGGCAGTGATATAATGCTTGCCATGGACGCTGCCGCCTCGGAGCTTTACGGTGAGGACGGACTTTATCATTTTGAGGGGGAAAGTGTATCTGCGAGCAGTGATGTTGCACGTACCTCCGATGAGATGATTGCGTATTATGAGGATTTGTGTTCGAGGTATCCCATTATTTCCATTGAGGACGGACTTGATGAGGAGGACTGGGACGGCTGGCAAAGGCTGACCGAAAAGCTGGGAGATTAAATACTGCTTGTGGGCGACGACCTATTTGTTACCAATACCAAACGCATAAGTAAGGGTATTGAGCTTGGCTGTGGCAACTCGGTGCTTGTAAAAATCAATCAGATAGGCACGCTCACCGAGGCATTTGATGCAATAGAGCTTGCACAAAAAAATAATATGACTGCCGTTATTTCGCACCGCTCTGGTGAAACAGAGGATACCACAATTGCCGATATTGCCCTTGCCTTAAACTGCGGACAGATTAAAACAGGCGCTCCTGCACGTACCGACAGAACGGCTAAGTATAACCGCCTGCTGAATATTGAAAAGGAGCTTGGAAGAAAGGCGGAGTTTGAGGGTATGAGGAGTTTTTATAATATTTCCGCAGGGGGATTGGATTTATAAATTAATGTTTATAGAAATGTGAGTATAAGGGCGGATATGGAATCCGCCCCTACGTAACCAATAATGGCATTGTTGCATTGCATACAAATTAAATGTTGGTTTGTTTTAATACCTTGCGCATAAGACAAATTTGCAAAAAATCAATTATAGTTGTAATTAACTTGTAGGGGCGGATTCCATATCCGCCCGAAAACCAACGGTGCGCTAAACACTAATTCGTCTTATTCATAAAAAAATCAGGGCTGTTGCATTTTTGCAACAGCCCTTTAGAGTTCATTATATATTAATGTCTGAAATGGCGCATACCGGTAAATACCATTGCTATACCGTACTGGTTACATTTATCAATGCTGTCCTGGTCTCTCTTAGCACCGCCGGGCTGGATAATAGCAGTGATACCTGCCTTATGTGCAGCCTCAACACAGTCATCAAATGGGAAGAAAGCGTCAGATGCAAGCACAGCACCGTTTACAAACTCCTCGCCAAGCTGTGTTTTGCCATGGTCGATAGCCTGCTCGGTTGCCCAAATTCTGTTTACCTGACCGGGTCCTATACCTACGGACTGCTTGTCCTTGCCAAGTGCAATACCGTTGCTCTTTGTGTACTTAACAATCTTCCATGTAAAGAGAAGGTCCTCCATCTCCTTGTCGGTAGGCTTTCTGTCGGTTACAACTGTAAGCTCCTCGCCTAAGAGCTTGCTGTCAATATCCTGTATAAGCAGACCGCCGCTTACCTTCTTGCAGTCGTAAGCAGTTTCAGGCTGCTTCTTTTCAATATCAGCAAGCTTTAAAAGTCTGATGTTCTTCTTCTGCTCCAGTATTTCAAGAGCGTCATCATCAAAGTCGGGAGCAAGTACAATTTCAAGGAAGATTTTGCTGATTTCCTCTGCTGTTGCCTTATCAATTTTTCTGTTGGCACATACAATACCGCCAAAAATTGAGGTTGGGTCGGTGTTGTAAGCCTTTGTATAAGCCTCGTAAATATCCTTGCCGCTTGCAACGCCGCATGGGTTTGAGTGCTTGCAGGCAACTACGGTAGGCTCGTCATACTCCTTTAAAAGCTCAAGAGCGCCATGTGTATCGTTAATATTGTTAAAGGAAAGCTCCTTGCCATGCAGCTGCTCAATGCCTGTAAGCATACCGCTGTTGTCGCCAACCTCCTTGTAGAAGGCTGCTGACTGATGAGGATTTTCGCCATAGCGCATATCCTGTACCTTTTCAAAGGTGAGGGTGAGGGTGTCTGTATACTTAGGCAGACCTGCCTTATCCTTAAGGTAGTTAGCAATCATTGCATCGTAGTAAGCGGTGTGGTTAAATACCTTTGCTGCAAGGTAGAAATTAGTTTCCTTACAAACCTTGCCGTTTGCCTTAAGCTCGTCAATAACCCTATCGTAATCAGCAGGGTCAATAATAACAGAAACGTCCTGATAGTTCTTTGCAGCAGCTCTTAACATAGATGGGCCGCCGATGTCTATATTTTCAATACATTCCTCTAATGTAACGCCGTCCTTCATAATTGTCTGCTTGAATGGGTAAAGGTTTACGACAACAAGGTCGATAAGGTCAACGCCTAAATCCTTTACTGCCTGCATGTGCTCTGGGTTTGAGCGCATTGCCAAAAGACCTGCGTGGATTTTTGGGTGGAGTGTTTTTACACGTCCGTCAAGGCACTCTGGGAAGCCTGTTACCTCTGATATGCCTATTACAGGCAGACCTGCATCCTTAAGCTTGTTGTATGTGCCGCCTGTTGAAACAATTTCAATACCCATTTCGTTAAGCCTTGACGCAAACTCAACAATACCCGTTTTGTCCGATACACTGATTAATGCTCTCATAATTTTCCTCCTTAGAATAAATAAAAACAGCCGCCCGCAACGGGCGCAGTGTTACTGAAAAATAACTTGCCCAGACGGTCGGCTGATAAAGTACCTGTGCAAAATGCTAAGTATTTATCCCATGCTCTGCACTCCCCTGTGGTAGCCCACAAATCCGTCAGTTATGCAAAGCGATTATTTACATATTAATATTAGCAACTTTTTTCCCCTGTGTCAAGTGTTACTGTATATTGAGCGGACGTTTCCTGTACATCTGTATGCCCGTTACCTCGTCCTGTGTTATAAGGAATTTAAGGAAATAGTCTGCGCCGTCAACACTGTTAAGGTCGGAAATATCCGCACCGACAGGTGATATTATACGCTCTACGTTGCTGTCGGAGTCGATATCAAAGTACAGTGCTATTGTGTAATTGTCGCCCTCGGGATCGCCTATGTAGATGCTCTCATTTTCGGGATTCAGCTTATAGGCGGAGATAACCTCATCTGCGGTGCTGTTTGGCTTGGCTGCGGTATCGTAAAGTCCTGCTGTGCGTATGCCCTTTACGGTTTCAAGGTAGTTGCGGCTGCCTGTGTAGCTTACAAGGCTTACGTATTCTGTTACCCTGCCTGTTGGCTTACCGTCCTCGGTTTCCTCCTGCTCGTTATAGCTTATGGAGTCTATACCCTCAAAGTATTCTGCAAATTCAGCTGAGCTTTCCTCTGCAAGCTCCCTTTCCATACCCAGCCAT
>CABUWB010000054.1 GCA_902495025.1 uncultured Eubacteriales bacterium | reverse complement strand
TGTTATAATTGATATTACTCTTTTCATAAATAATGCACCTCCATTTTTATTCCAAAACATTTTTAATAGCTGCGTTCGCTTTTTCCACAAGCTCTTCTCTGCCATTATAAAATCCGCTTTCAATAGCGTTTGATATTTGCTGCGCATCATTACGCATAGCTTCTGCGCCGCCGTCCTTGTTTGCGATAATATTTTTAAGGTTTCCGGCAATCGAGGCAGCCATCATTACGTCTGCCTGATTCTTTTTAAAGCCTGCCTTTATTGAGCCAATACCTTTTCTGCCTAAAATCTTGTCTATACAATCCATCATCTTGTCATGTGACGCCTTACTTGAAGGCACCTTAATGTCATACAGCCCCGAAACATTGCGGAAAATGAAATGACTTTTACATTTTTCTATGTTTTTTCCGTCGCTTCCCTTTTCAAAGGATGTATCAAGCTCGCAAATATCCAAATCGGCAATACGGAATACGGTGTAAAAAGGTGTTCCTCCCCAAATTATAAAGCTTCCTCTTTTGTCCGTAATACACATAAGTCCCGTATGTTTGTCTACCAAAATATGACCCGATATAAATTTTTCGACAGCCTTATTTTTATCAAAATATGCGTCATAAAGCTTTTTGCCGTTTTCAAGCTGAACCATATGCTCCTTATAATCATAAGATGTTCTCTCCAATGGGATAAAATAAGGACTTGTTTTCTTTGCACAGGTACGGCATATTAATTCTCTGTCGGCAAGCTGCACCTGATTTACAATACCTATTTCTGCTCCGCATACGCTGCAGTTCTTTTTTGCCATATTCATTACCTCCAAATATTATTAAAAGTTTCCGCTTCTTCCTCCGTGAGTGGTTCCCGAAGAAGAAGTATGTGTTTTGCTGTTTGAGTCTTCCTTTTCATGCTTTGTAACCGTACTGTAAAGGAAAATATCTCTTGATGAAGCCATATTCATACTGCCCGGTTTCATATACTCCTCAGCTCCCGACTGCATAACAGCCGTATTCATTTTTGAAAGCTTCTGTGACATTAATATAAATGCCGCAGCTAAGGGTATTAAAATAATTCCGCCTATTACATACAATATATTTATCTTTTTATGGTATGTTTTGCCTTCTGCATCCATTTTCAGCAGTTCTTCACACTTATCTGCATAAATCACGGCCGCCTGATAATAGTTATTTTCCTTTAAATAGGGCAGTATAGCATCGTCTATATATTCAAGCGCATCATCATTGAATATATCAATGCCCCTGCCACAGGTAGAAAAAGCATATTCATGAGTAGACTCACAAACCAGGTATAATATGCCGTCATTGTTATCGCCTGCGCCGTATCCGCCATAATCATAAAGATAATCTGCCTCCGCCTGTGCGTTCTCGGATGAGATTTTATCGGTTATTACAAAGGCTGCGTCAACTCCGTATGTACCTTTAATGCTTTCAAGCCTGTTATAGACCTCATTATATTCCTGTGAGGATAAAATCTCCGGCATATCAATAAGGCTTGGAGCACCATTTCCATTTGCCCATAAGGGGAATGCGCTAATGCACAGCGTAAAAATCAATATAACTGCAAATATTGTTCTTTTCATACTTTCACCCCCTTACAGCAACCCTAAAAGCTTTGCACCAGCAATACATAATACAAAAACTATTCCGTAAACTTTACCGAAATACAGCCATTTTTTCTTATTATCCACAGGGAATTTACCAATAGTCTTGCCTGTCTGACCGTTTATTGCAAATTTATAATTTTCTCCTCCGTATTTTATGTTAAGCATCCATACCGGGAGAAGAGAATACCTTATTTTTCCGTTTGAAAAACTAATGTAGGAGTTTTCGGGGATGACAGCTGTATAGCCTGCGGCGGTTTTTGCAAAGGCTTCCTCGGTACTGTTTTTAACTCGTTCATTGGCTCTTTCTATGCTTTCTTCTGCCGTTACATCGTATTTATCCGCAAGGTAGCCTGAAAGATAGGCTGTGTTAAAATCCACAGCAGCCGTATAATCAAAGGGTTCAACAGCCTCCATATACTCATCCTCTGCTTTTTTGGAGCCGTCCACTGGTATATTGGCAAAGCCTATGCTGCCCGAACGAATAAGCTTGAAAAACTCAGTTTTGGTATAATCATATTTTGCATCGCTCCATGTAGTTACCCTCTCCGCATTGTAGCTTATATCGGCATTGCAGTCGCAGTCAAACATCCAAAAAGGAACATATACACCAACCATTTCCTCAATCTTCTTTTTGTTCTTAAACTCATTGGGCAGAAAAGGCACGTCTTTATATGCTTTTTCAAACTCCGCAATAGCAGCCTTTTTATCCACCTTAAAGGGAATTATGTAATCAGGGCGAAGATTACCCTCAAACTGCCCCTTTACAATAGTGGAATTGCCACAGTAAGGGCAGACAGTCGAGCCCATAGTATCATCTCCCGTTATTTCCGCTCCACAGGAGGGACAGGAATAAGATGAAAGTTCAGCTGCCTCACTGTTTTCAAAACTTCTGGGTGTGTAATTCTCCCAATCGTAATTGGACGAGGTCATACCGTTTTGATTTGCTTCATCAAGCTGTTGCATTGTGTCAAGCTCAAAGTCAGTGCCGCAGGATTCACAATGAAGATTTTGCTTTGCCCCGTTAAAAACAAGGGGAGCGCCGCAGCAAGGACATTTATAGCTTTGAATATTGTCAATAAATTTTGCCTCCTTATAAAAATAATAAATTTCTTACGCTTATGCACTCGATATATTTGTTACTACCGGTTCTCCGGTTTTATTAAGCTTTTCTGCGCATGACCTGCACATTTCTATTTCATCACAAATTAAAAAGCAGCAGTCGCATATCAAGCCATGACAAATTGGGCAAATACTAAAGTGATTAACCGCATCGTCAAGTATGGCATTGCGCGCATTAATCCACTCCCTTCTGTAAAGAGCGTTATAAATAATTCTTTCGTTTTTATCCCTTGCTTTCATACCTGATTTAGAAAAAGGAATTTTTCTGCTGTGCCACCATGTTCCGCACGATGAACACATAAACTTAAAACAAAAAGTGTCTTCGTCTGAGCAGTCCTTCATATATTTAATTAGTTCATCCTTCATCATATAAGACATACTCCTTTCCTCTTTTTAGCCTTTTTCATTATAGCCAATAAAAATGTAAAAATATATTATCCATTGAATAGTTTTTAGCCATATATCTCCAATATTATCCATTGGATAATGTGCAGTTTGTATAATATCCAAGCAGATTTATATATAAGTTGCACAAAACCATAGTCGTTCCCCAATACCTATTCAGATGTGCCTGTTCTTGAAAAGATATTCAACGCAAAAAAACTGCCTGAATAAAATCAGACAGTTTGTAAAGTAAAATTTATTTCGTAATATTTATTTTTCGGTAATATTTAATCTTTCAAGCTCTTTAAGTCTATCACATCTTTTCAGCAAATCTATGTACAGCATAAGCTCATCCTTTGAGGCAATACCCAATTTTTCATAAATACTGCGGTTGTGCCTCCGTACTGTGCTTATGCTTATAAATGCCAAATCAGGTATTTCCATAATCTGATAGCCTTCAATATAATACCTTAATATATTGTATTCTGCATTTGTAAGCGTTTTAGATTTTTCTATAAAGCTGTCAAAAATTTCTTGTATGCCGTCAGGTATAGGCTGTTCTTCTCCTGCCATATCCTGCTGCTTTTGAAGCTGTATAAAGTTTAAAAGTTCATCTATTTCGGTCAGTCCCGTTGACGTATTATTACATATATCACCTTTTTGAATTGCCTGAAGCTGCTGTTTTATAGGCTGCACATACCGCCTTGAAAGAAATACGGACATAAATATCATCAAAACAAGCAGCAGAGCAAAGGTTATAACCAATATCAATTTATTTTTAAAAGCATATTCGCTAAAGGACGATGCAGGCAGCAGAACTGTTACCATCCACCTTGTGTCGTCAATAGAGGACGAGGAAATTTCCGCTTGTTGGGAAAGTCCTACATACTTTTTCCCGCTGCAGGTATAATAATTGTACGTATTTCCGCTTTTAATATCCAAATCATCCTCAGAAAACTTACCTCTGTTTTCAGCTCCGCACAATCCTTGAGATAAATACAGATGATTATGACTTATGGGAGTCAAAAGTGTAATAATAGTACCCATCTCGCTTTGCGATGAGGGATATGCCAGCATAAAATACAGCTCGCTTATTTCAACGCCGCATATGCCGTAAAACTCTCCTTGGCTGCCTACCACGGGTACAACAAGAAACATTGACTTTTCCCATGTGTCTGTCAAATTTGTTTTTTGTGTCCATACATAAGACTCGGCGGCACGCATTGGCGTGCTGTTCTTAAAATCATAATAATAAGGAAACTTTTCCGTATCAAATTCCATATGCCAACGGTTATGCAGTTCCAGCTTATTTTTACGTGCAACCTCCTTTACCCCTCTGTACAGAGCTGTGCCGGAGTTTACCGGATTGTAGGAATTAACGCTTGTGCGGCGCAGATAAAGACCGCTTCTTGAATTTTCCGAATTTGGGATTTTTGTATTAGTGGTTATATCCAAAATAACATATGCACCGTTGCATTCCGACAATTCCATAGTGTTATTCAGCAAGCTGAAAACTGCCTGCTGAAGCTGCTCGATTTCCGCAGGGTTATCATTCAAGTCCGTAAATGACTTATTATTTCTTTTAAGCTGATATTCAATTTCGGTGCTTATTTGACTTGACAGCTTTATACCATGAGCATTTATATGGTCAAACTGCTGTTCAACCTTAGATACCGAATTATCAAGAGCCATAGTAAGTCCCTGATTTAAATGGGTTCCGGAAAAAGTAAACACATCGGTTAAGGCAAGTATTACCAAAAATATACATATAATAACCGCCACAATAGACATAAAATAAAGCATAAGCCTGCGCTGCATACTTGTACTGCCTTTTCTTATTTGGCTGCATATTATTTTTAAATCATTAAAATATTTTTGCATTTTGCAAGCTCCTTATTACGCAATGCCTATTCAAGGTCTTTTTTCAGTCTTTCAAAGTATTCTTCCGTAAGCACCGATACAGCATTTTCGGGAGACTCACCCTTATCAGTCTTTGCAATGTAATCATTTCTGCCGTCGGACAACAGTCGGTTAATTTCGGTAATAAAGGCTGTTTCTGTTTCCAAATAATCCTCATAACAAGGCGGATAAACAAATTCGTAATCTTTATTGATTTCCTCTATGGTTTGGTACATAACCTTATATTTAGAATCTTCAAGCTCTTCCTTTTGTTTCTCCAAATATTTGTCATAGGCATCATGGCAAACAGGCACATAACCAAGCGATGTCACAAATTTTGTATTTTGCTCTGGTGATGTCAGCCATTTTATAAATGTTACCGCCGCTTTTTCTCTTTCCGGCGTAGATTTTACGGTACAAAAGCCGCTGCCTCGCTGCATTACCATCTTTTTCCCTTTTTCAAAAGCAGGATAAGGCAAAGTAACTATTTCAATTTCCTCTGAGGTGTTATCCTCATAGGTTACAACATTTTCATAGTACAAAACACTGGCAGAGGAGGCTATTGTTGCAATTGCATCACCTGTGCGCAGAGCCTCGGTGGCATAACCCTCGCCAAGCCATACGCCGCCCTTAAACGCCGCCTGTGCAAGAGGATTCCAAACCGTTTTGTATGCAGGGGAAAATGAAAGTTTTTGGTTGCTGAAGAAATCCTCACCCAAGGATTTAACGCCAATCTGGAAATAATGGAAAGGATAGTCGTTTGCTATAAACGCTTTGCCGTCATTTGGAATATCAGGTGTTAGGCTATCTGTCCACTCTGTGTATAAGGCTGCTGTTTTATATAAACCCTCCCATGTTTCAAGGTCCTGAAGCTTTGCTCCCTTTTCCTTTGAAAATCTGTCAAAGAGAGTTTTGTTTACAAACAACAGCTCTGTTGACTTTGCAACGGGAAAAATAAGCAGCCTGTCATCAAATGTACCCTCCTCTATAAATGCGTCAATATAGCCTGAAAGCTCATCTTCTGTAAAATAATCTTTATAATCCACCAATATATCGGAATTGCTCATAGCAGAAACTGTTTTTGGATAACAGTTAAAAATATCGGGCAGCTCTGGCATACCGGGCTCATGATTTACTGCTGCCAAAATATTCTCGTGTATTTTGTTGGAATTTGATACAGAGGTTACTGTTACCCTTATGCCCTCTTTTTCACCAACAGTATTGTTAAACTCGTTTATCATTTTATTCAAGGGCGATGCAACCTGCTCGCCATATACATGCCATAGAGTCAGATTTATAGGCTCGTTATCCTTTTTACCGCAGCTTGCAGTGCTAAAAACTATTAATATACTTAATAAAATACAGAAAACTCTTTTATAATTCATCTTTGTCCCCACCATGAAAATTCGCATTTATATACCGTTAATATTTATAAACCAAAACTTAATTTTTGTTCATCAAACCAAATAGCTGTTTACACCTTTTGGGTATAATTATATATTATTCTCTGAATTTTGTCTATCTATCAAAAGATAGTTTTTATATATTCAAGCAGCTATTTTTAAGCAAAAAAACAGCAGGCTTACAGAGCATAAATTTCTCTGCAAACCTGCCATTTTTTAAGTTAAGAAATTAAGGTAAATATTTAATCAGCCAGCTAAGCCAAGTATCTCAACTGCATCGAGCATATCGACCGTACCGTCGCCATTTACATCGGCAACAGTAAGCTGTTTAGCACTAAGTATACCAATACCGCTTACATATTTAAGCACAAGTGCAGCATCAGCCTTATCAATAACCTCATTACCGCTTACATCACCCAAAACAGCGTTAAAATACTGTGGGTCTGCTGCCTCGCTATAGAATACAGTCTTACCCTCAAGCTGAGGTAAGGTATCTGCACCAATAGTCTGATACCAAGCCTGTGTGCCGTCTGTTACACCACTATTAAGCTTATAGCAAACCTCACCAGATGCAAACTGTGTTTCTGTCATTGATGTGGCACTAGTTGATGTTAAGCCGCAAGTATCTAAGTAATAGCAGTTTGTTACAGCACCCTTACCGAAAGCACACTTTGCTATTGCATCGGATGAATCAGTTCCTGCATTAAACTTACCTGCAAAATAACAGTTTGTAACATTACCCAAAAGTTGTCCTGCAATTCCTCCACAACCTTTACTGCCCACAACAACAGCGTCACTTCCACAGTTTTCTATAACACAGTCAGATAAGCTCCTCCCTGTAAAAGGACCTACATAGTTACATCTAGCACCACCAAAGTAACTGTCGGTTATTAATAAATTTTTTATTGTACCATCTAACCATCCAAACAATCCGCAATTCTCTGAAGAAGGTGCATACACGCCGCTTATGGTATGTCCCTGTCCGTCAAAAACACCAATGTAGCAGGTTGTACTGCTGCTTCCATTTCGGGTGATAGGTGTCCATGTATACTTAGGGGTACCTGATAACTCTCCACTGTCATTTAACAGGTTTTCATTTGCCATAATATCTGCCGTAAGTACAGCACTTGTGCTATAATTGCCGCTGTCAACGAACTGCTGGAACCACATAAGATGACCGTAGTTTGCTATCTGATATGGGTCGTATACACTTCCGTCACCATTCTTTGGCTGGGCAGCAGTAAATCCACCGCATACAGTACATACTCCATCATCATAGCTGTGTCCACCAAGAGCCGTTGTGCCGTTAGCAACATTTTTTGTTTCTCCGCACGTTGTACAGGTGTAAACATCATATCCGTCCTCGGTACAGGTTGGCTCAACGACAGAGGTTGGCAATTCACTCCATTTATGCCCAGTAGCTGTACCATTATCAACTTTTTTTGTTAATCCGCACTCTGTACAGGTGTAAATAGCATATCCGTCCTCGGTACAGGTTGGCTCAACGATAGAGGTTGGCGCCTCGCCCCATTTATGCTCAGCCGTTTTACCGTTAGCAACATTTTTTGTTAATCCGCACACTGTACAGGTATAAATATCATATCCGTCCTCGGTACAGGTTGGCTCAACGGTAGAGGTTGGTGTATCGCCCCATTGATGCACATCACAATGGTTAAAATATTCGGTTCCATTATAGTCCACAATTCTGCCTTCAAACTGAGGCAGGGTGTCTGTGCCTATTGTCTGATACCATTTCTGTGTGCCGTCTGTTACACCATTATTAAGTTTATAGCAAACCTCACCTGATGCAAACTCATCTGCAGTCTTTGCTGTAGCAAGAGTTGATGATAATCCACAGGTATCTAAGTAATAGCAGTTTGTTATGGTACCCTTAATATGATATTCACTTGCTATTGCACTTGAATAATCAGTATCGGCACTTATTTTACCTGCATAATAGCAGTTTATAATCTTACCTTTAATCTCTCCTACAATTCCTCCACAATGACTATATCCTTCAACAACAGAGTCACTTCCGCAGTTTTCTATAACACTGCTATCGTAGCCAATACCCACAACGGAGGCAGAATTGAAACAGTTAGGAGCAGAAGTGCCAAAATAGCTGTCGGTTATGAATAAATTTTTTACTGTACCATTTACCCTTGCAAAAAATGCAGTATACTGACCGGAAGAAGGCGCATATAAGCCGCTTATGGTATGTCCCTTTCCGTCAAAAATACCAATGTAGCTGTGTGTAGAGGTTGGAATCTGGATAGGCGTCCATGTATACTCAGGGGTGCCTGACACCTCACCATTGTCATTTAACAGGTTCTTATTTGCGGTAATATCTGCTATAAGTACAGCATTTGCACTATAATTACCGCTGTCAACATACTGCTGGAACCATACAAGATTACCGTAATGTGCTATCTGATATGGATTGTCCACACTGCCGTCACCGTTTTCAGGCTGAGATACAGAAATTTCTGATACTCCGCAGGTAGTACATATTCTATCGCTGTCAAAGGAGTGACCGAGGGGTGCAACTAAAATTTTCTTTTCCTCTCCACAAATGCTGCAGATATAATTTTTATACCCTGGATTTACACAATCCGGATTTGTTGATGATAAGTATACCAATTTGTGCGTGCATGCTGGTACTAAATTAAGCGCAAACTCACTTAACTGCATAACAGTTTCCGTACCTGAGTTTTTAGTTATCTCAAGCTTGAAATACTGGTATGAATTTTCTGTCTGGTCAAAGGTGAAGTCGAAGGATGTTTTGTTAACAGCTTGAAGTACCTCATC
>CABUWB010000053.1 GCA_902495025.1 uncultured Eubacteriales bacterium | reverse complement strand
TTTATAAAGAAAGCAGAGATTATTTAAGGCAGCTCTGTGAAGCTCTGCAGGCATTGGTTGAAAGACGTATCGTATGGACTGACGGAGGTTGGTGTATTTATGATAAATATGTAAAAAAGCCTGATAGTGCTAAGGCTTGTCGTAAATTTATGCTGAACATACCTCCACGTCATGGCAAGAGCTACACGCTCACCTTGTTTGCACAGTGGCTTTTTGGTACTAACGCTGACAGTAAAATAATAACGGTCAGCTATAACGAAACCCTTGCAAGCCGCTTTTCGGGTAACGTAAGGGACGGTATAGACGCAACGAAAATTGACAGCAGCATTACAGTATTTAATGACGTATTTCCAAAGGTACATATAAAACAGGGTGACAGTGCAAGACAGCTCTGGAGCTTAGAGGGCAAATATTTTTCATATTTGGGTACAGGCTTTGGCGGTACTATTACAGGTATCGGCTGTAATGTGGGTATTATTGATGACCCTATTAAGAATGCCGAAGAGGCAAACAACGAGCTTGTACTTGATAAGCAGTGGAGCTGGTATACAGATACATTCCTCAGTCGAATTGAGGAGGGCGGTATTCAGATTGTCAACATGACACGCTGGAGCACAAAGGATATATGTGGCAGACTGCTTGATGCAGAGGATGCTGCTGACTGGTATGTTATGCAAATGCCTGCCTGTCTTGATGAGCAAAACGGCATAATGCTTTGTGATGAACTGTTGAGCTTTGAAAGCTGGCTTGATAAAAAAAGCAAGACAAGCAGGGAAATATTCCTTGCCAACTATATGCAGCAGCCTGTTGATGTTGAGGGCAGATTGTACGAGAGCTTTAAAACGTACAGTGAGCTGCCAAGTAACTTTACAGAAATCTGTGCATACTGCGATACTGCTGATACGGGCAGCGATTACTTGTGCATGATAGCATTTGGTATTTATGACAAAGAGGCTTACGTGCTTGATGTGCTGTATACACAGCTGTCTATGGAGTATACGGAAAAGGCAGCTGCAGAGCTGTTGGAACGCAATCTTGTAAACATGGCACGTATAGAGGCTAACAGCGGTGGCAGAGGCTTTGCACGCAATGTGCGCTCACTCCTCAAAACAAACCGTTGTAATGTAACGGCGTTTACCAATAACAAGAATAAACAGAGCCGTATACTCACGCAGAGCAGCTGGGTTTGTAATCATATATATTACCCGGAAAATTGGAAAGACCGTTTCCCGGATTACTGGAAGGCAATGGTTACTTACCAGAGGCAGGGCAAGAACAAACACGATGACGCTGCTGATGCAACAACAGGCGTTGCTGAAACAGTGCAGCTGATTTGGAGGTTATAAAAAATGATATTTGATAAAATCAAAAGAAAAATATTTGACATTTTCAAAATATATCCTGCTCAGAGCCGCATACTTATTGTTAATGAGGAGCTTACTCATATAAACAACGTGCTTAAAAATAAAGTGCTTTACAGGGGTAATGCAAATGAGATTGAACAGTTCTTTAAGCAGGTCGCAGGCAGCGCAAATGATAAAACTGCGGTAAGGTTTTGGGCTGTTGCTCCGGAGAATGGAAGAGTGCGAAAGATACATAGTGGTATTGTAAGCACCGTTATTGACTTTTACGCTAATACAATAGCTGCTGAGTTTGAGGGTGTGGCTGCTGATGAGGTGGATACCGAAAACAGAGTCAACAATATATTTGAAGAAAATAATATCGAACGGCTTATTGAAAGGACCATAACCGAAACCCTTGTAACAGGTGACGGTGCTTTTAAGTTGAGTACAGACAAAACGGTATCTGACTTACCTATTATAGAGTTTTACTCAGCTGCTGATGTGGAGTACACATATCAGAGGGGCAGACTTGCAGAGGTGCATTTTTATACCGACTTTGCGCAGGACGGTAATAAATATCGTCTTGAAGAAATATACGGCAGAGGGTATGTAAGGTATAAGCTGTGGGAGAAAAGCAGAGAGGTGAGCATGTCAAAAGTTGATGCCTTGAAGGAGCTTTCAGACGTCAGCTATAACAGCGATATTATACTTGCCGTACCGGTTAAGTTTTTTGACAGCAATATGTACCCTAACAGGGGCAAGGCACTTTTTGAGGGCAAAGTCGAGGATATAGACGCTCTTGACGAGGTTATAAGCCAGTGGCTTGATGCAATCCGTAAGGGCAGAGTCAAAAAATATATCCCGGACAGCCTGCTGCCACGAGATATGAATACGGGAGCAGTACAGAATATAAGCGATTTTGATGATGATTTTATAAAAATTTTAGGCAGCGCAAGCGAGGAACAAAAGGACACCATAACAATGCTGCAGCCGTCGATTGATTATGCAGCCTATGAAAATAGTTACAAGACATTTTTGGATTTGGTGCTGCAGGGCATTATTTCACCAAGCTCATTAGGCATTGACTTAAAAAAGACAGATAATGCCGAGGCGCAGCGTGAAAAAGAGAAAATGACCTTGTTTATGCGCTCCGTTTTTGTTTCGGAAATAAAGCAGGCATTAAGTGCACTCGCCAGAGCTGCTCTGATTTGTGAGGATATAATGTACAGCAGGGCTATTGGTGAGTACAGCGTAAATGTTAATTTTGCGGAATACGCCGAGCCTACCTTTGAGAGCAGAACAGAAACGGTTGCCAATGCGTATTCAAGAGGAATTATGTCGGCTTATATGGCTGTAGAAAAGCTGTATGGCAAAAATCTTTCCGAGAAGGAAAAAGCAGCGGAGGTAAAAAGACTGTCGGAAGATATGACAGAAATGGACGTACCGTCTATCGGTTGGTGATTAAATGGCAGAGCTTAATTACAATATTGAAAAAATATTTGAGGAAATGGAGCTTGAGCTTATCCGCTCCATGAAAAAGAGCCTGCAAAACCATAAAAATGAAGAGCTGAAAGAGGGATTTAATTGGGAAATGTGGCAGAGTGCCAAGCTCAGAGAGCTTAGGGCTTACCGTAAGCGCAATGCTGCCATTGTCGGGGAATATATGAACGGCATACCCGAGGAGATTGCAAAAATCATTACGGAGCAATACAATGAGGGTGCCGACGGCGTGGATGCAGAGGTTAAGGCTGCTATCGACAATGGATATATAACCAAGACAACTCCTGATTTTGGCAAAGTAAATGACAAAAAACTTAATGCCTTAATTGACAGCGTTAATAATGATTTTGACAAGGTAAAAAAAGCTGTACTGCGTAAAAGTACAGATGTTTACCGTCAGACAATATTTACTGCCGAGATGAGTTTAGCGGCAGGTGCTAAAACATTAAATCAGGCAGTTGATATGGCAACAAAAATGTTTCTCTCACAGGGACTTGATTGTATTACATACGCTGACGGCAGAAAAGTAAATATTGCAAGCTACGCAAAAATGGCAGTGCGTACAGCACATACAAGAGCTTACCTTGTTGGCGAGGGAGAACGCCGCAGGGCGTGGAAGGAATGCCTTGTTATGGTAAGCCAGTATATGCAATGTTCCGAAACCTGTCTGCCATGGCAGGGCAGGGTGTATGTTGATGATGTATACAGCGGTGCAAGTAAGGCAGATATAGCACATTATGTCGCAAAGGGCTACAAAAAGCTGAGTGAGGCAATAGAAAACGGTCTTTTTCATCCTAACTGCCGCCATAGTCTGAGTACATGGTTTGAGGGTATAAGCACAATGCCTAAACCGCATGATGCAGCTGAGGTGCGGCATAACAGAGAGCAGACGGCGAAAGAAAACTACTGCAAGCGACAGATACAAAAGTACAAACGTCTTAAAGCAGGCAGTGTTGATAAGGAGAATATACAAAAGTATGATAAAAAGGTTAAACAGTGGAAAACCCAGATAAAAGAGGTTAAAAATAGCGGTATTGCAAATTCTAAGGAAAGTGGTATAATAAAAAGCATAACAATTAATGATTTCAAACCGATTTACGAAAGTGGCTCAATATCAAAGGATTGCGTTGATGAAATAATTAATTCACTTGGAGATGATAAACGATACTTTGATAATGTTAAAATTGTTAACATCCCGCGTCATAACAATGGTCAGATTGATTTATTGCGGACTAATGTGACACCTAATGGTAACTGGGCTAATGTTTCTTTAGAAATAAATGAAGCAATATTTAAAGATGCAAGCCTTGAAAAAATTAATAGATTGATATTAAAAAATCAAAAAAATGGTTATGTTGTGATAAAAAATTTACAAGAAGCTGTTTGGCATGAAATTGGACATGCAAAATTAATGTATGGAGAAACTTATGCAAAGGCAGAAGCCATTACTGATATGTTGAGGGATTATCACATTGACGGAATATCAAGAACAGCTGAAATTAACGGAGATGAATGCATAGCAGAATGTTACGTTTTGTTTCGCAGAGGTGAGGACATTCCAAGCCAAGCTTTAGAACTATATAATGAATATATGAAAGGGTGATTTTGTTGGTGATTTTAAATAATCCATGTTCAAGATGCAAAAATAGCATTCCAATTGATGGAAGCTACGGTATGCCGAGATGTAAAGCTTTTCCAAATGGAATTCCCTATAGCTTTTATTCTCAAAATGATGTTACACAGCTCGACGAGTGTAATAATGGATATAAATTTGAAGATGATGGAGAAGCACTCTTGAAGTAAAAATTAGAGGTGTTATTCAATGTTTGAAGCAATACTTGAAACAATGTAACTAATCTATTTATGATTTTATAAATAGATTTCGTCCCAAGCATGACGTTAAAAGGCTCTTTTTTAGTGCAACAAAACAGGTAATAACCCAACAGGGTATTATAAATATTATACAGGAGGTAACTTATGAAAGGAGGTATTTGAGTGCTTAAGTTTATAATAACAGGGCAAACAATAAAAAGGACAGACACTGATAAGCTGGTGCAGTATGCGCAGGAGTATCCTGAGGCGGACTTTACTTTTGACAGCGACTGGGACGGACTTGAAAAAACAGCGCAGTGGAATATGGCGGATGAAACCTATGACACACCAATAAAAGACGGTAGGGCTGTGGTGCCTTGGGAGCTGCTGCGGAGCAGAGGCGTACTTAATGTTAATGTTGTAGGAGTTGCCGAAAACAAGATTATTACAACAAATACGGTAAGTATAAACGTTATGAGCTGCGGTGTTATCGGGGGTATGGTCAGCGGTAAACCATCTGAAAGCTTTTATGCGGCTTTAAAGACCCTTATAGGAAAGCACGAGGATTATATTAACGAGCTTGAGAATGACAGAAAAGACAGCTTTAGTATTAATGACCTGTTTGCGACAGGAGATATTGTGCAGAAAGATGGTATAAGTATCATATCAGACGGCGCTGACAATGAAAGAGCTGTGGTAGATATAGACCCTGAAACAGGTATAAGAATTTTGAATAATATGCCTAAAGACCGGGACTGGTACATTAAAATAGGGCAAGGTGATGAAAAGGGAGATATACAGTATGGAATAATGTATAGGGCGGATAACGGTGACTTTTGGGTTATGTGCGACGGTATCCCTATTTTACGCCTTACTCCGAACAATTCCGGCACTAAAAATGTTATTAATGGCAATGAAACTTTGAAGATAAATGCTGGTAACAGCGGTTACATCTCCTTTGATACTGCGAATGCAGGAATTAATTATACGGATGCGACATGGACAGAAATTTTCAAACAGCTTGATGTTACACTTACTAAGGGTGTAAATATGGAAGCGCAGAATAACTCCTATTGGTGGGTTAATGCACCCAAGAAAGCGCAGTATGGTAACAGCCTTAATAAGCTTGAGTTCAGGACAGACGGCGTGGCTAAGTTCAGCAATGTGGTTAATGCCAGCGACTATCAGATTGGGGGCAAATCAGTCAAGGAACAACTTAATAACGTTACCGAAAGCGTCAATGTACTTTGCGAAAATAACGTTGCTGCCAAATGGCTAGGCGAAAAGCAATTTTATAATAAAGCGACAGACGAGGAAATACAGTACTGTTCCTATATTACAAGTGAAGGCGACTATGATGAGGATTCATTATGGTGTGTAGGCTTATATATAAAGCCTAATGTGACATATTACTTTAATACGTGTTATAAGCAGGCTAATAGCATCCTTACTAGTATTAGCTACGTAAGCAGATTTATTATTAAACTGCAGCCTCATACTATATCGGATATATTTCAGATAAGATTTTTCAATATGGCTAAAAATGACTATAATGGGGTAATATGTACATTAAAGAAAAATATTGATTTGCCCGTTGGAATTTCTTGGGATGAAACATCTCTTGACGGTGGAAACCTGCTGACTATTGTTAATGGTAAGGCACGTCTTGATAATGTGGGAGAATTGAGCAAGGATACTTTATATCCTAATGGAATATATGCCGCTCGTGCTGATTTTGTGTATGCAATGGCGGATTTTAAGTTGGTTGATGATGTTGCTGATGCAGCAAACACTCATAAAATCATAATAGGCGGTGATGAACTAAATAGTAGGGAGATAGCCAAATATGACCACCAGTACAGCCCCGGATATTTGCATTATAATCGGCTATGTTTGAATGGTGGTTACTGCCGCTATTCGGTGGTGCTTGATGATACCATAGTTTTTACCGAAATAGCGTTCTCTGACGAAATGACAGTTGATGATTATATTGAAGTCAGAAACATTGCACTTGATGTTGGTGTTGATGATGAACAATCACCTATACCTATCTTCTTTACGTTTAATAATTCTGGCTTGGAATGGGATACAAAATCCCCGACAGTAAGCGGAATTTATAATATTGTAGTTTTTAACAAAAAAATCTACTGGGAAAAGATTGATTAGCTTTGGGGGGTGATTAAATTGGGCTGATAATAAATGCTGCTTGTTGAAAAGCGGCAAAAACAACAAGAAAAAACTATATTTCGTGTGTCAGGGCAGGTAATTATACCTGCTCCTTTTAAATAGACCAAAGGAGGTAACCTATGAAAAAGGAATTTTTAACTAATTTTGGCTTAACTGATGAGGAGGCAACAGCCATCCTTACCGAGATTAAGTCCGAAAATGAGCAGCTAACTACACAGGTTGATGAGCTTAATCAGCAGCTCTCTGACAAGGAGGCAGAGATTACAGCTACCAAGGAAAGCAATGCAAAGTATGAGGCTGACCTTAGTGAGCTTAAGACCACAACAGCCATTAAGCTTGCCTTATCTGGCAGTGCGCAGGATGTTGACATTGCGGCAGGGCTTATTGACAGAGATAAGCTCAAGCTTGCAGAGGACGGCTCGCTTACAGGGCTTGATGAGCAGATACAGGCTTTAAAGGAAAGCAAGGGCTTTTTATTTAAACCTGAACAGCAGCAGGGCTTTGTAAAGGTGGGTGCTGCACAGGAGGAAACAGAGGACAAGAAACAGCTCGGCTTTAGAGAGGCTATTGAAGCAGCCATTGCGCCGGGCTTTAATTAAAGGAGGAATTTTAAATGCCGGTAACATTAGCACAGGTAAGTTTAAACAGTACAGATGCCCTGCAGAAGGGCGTAATTGATGAGTTCCGTAAGAGCTCTTTTTTATTGGACAATATTCCGTTTGAGGCGTGCGTAAGTCCGCAGGGCGGCGGTGCTACAATGACATACTCGTATTTAAGAGTTAAGACAGAGGCGGCAGCTGCATTCAGAGCGCTGAACAGTGAGTACACCGCAAGCGAGGCTGTTAAGGAAAAAATTTCGGCTGACCTTAAAATCTTCGGCGGCAGCTATGAGGTTGAC
Organism: uncultured Eubacteriales bacterium; assembly: GCA_902495025.1. Lineage (GTDB taxonomy): Bacteria > Bacillota > Clostridia > Lachnospirales > CAG-274 > CALWRD01. The sequence goes on along the minus strand of CABUWB010000053.1, from coordinate 1,654 downwards.
AGAGTGCTTGCTGATTTGGGCGGCGCAGTCAATGAAATTGACTTCCAGAGTAAGCAGAAGATTAAATCAACAGCTGCCTTATTTAATGACACATTTATCAACGGTGACAGCGGTACAAACACAAATGCCTTTGATGGTCTTGAAAAGGCACTTGCAGGCAGCTCAACAGAATTTACAAATGACGGTACAGCAATTGATTTAAGTACAGCGTCAGCTATTGACAGCAATTATATGTACTTCCTTGACGCCCTTGATGAGTTTTTGAGTGAGCTGGATGCACCGCCAAGCTTTATCATCGGCAATACAAAGCTTGTTGCAAAGCTCAGAGCCTGCATCCGCAGAGCAAGTATGTATCAGAGCACACGCAATGAGCTGGGTCAGCTCATTGAGCAGTATGGCAATATCCCTATTATTGATGCAGGTGCAGTCAGCGGCAGCAATGATGATATTATTGCAACCAAGGGTGATGGTACTACAAGTCTTTACGCAGGTCGTTTCGGTCTTGACGGCATACACGCCATTTCTGTTACAGGCAGTAATCCTGTCAAAATTATTCTGCCCGATTTCAAAACTGCTGGTGCGGTTAAAAAGGGCGAGATTGAAATGGTGGCAGCCATTGCGCTTAAGAGCAGCAAGGCGGCGGGTGTTATGCGTAATATCAAGGTAAAGGCAGGTGCTTGATATGGCAAGGATAATTGCTCCTAATAAGGACTATAACGGAGTAAGTGCAGGAGTGAGGTTTTGTAATGGACAGGCTGAATGCGGTGATAAATGGACTATTGACTGGTTTAAGGAGCATGGCTATACGGTTGAAGAAACTGCGCAGCAGCCTGAGCCTGACAGCGCCGAGCCTGCCGATGATGAAGTCGGAGAGGGTACCGATAAAGCTGTTGGAGCTACCGATGATGAAACGACTTATAAGTCTGACGATGCAGAGCACAGCGGCAAAACGGAGGCAGAAATTAAGGCAGATGAGAAAAAAGAAAATACCTCAGATGTCAGTGTAAAGCCAAAAGGTAGGTTAAAAGCTAAGAAATGAGCGAGGAAGAAAGAAGAAATCTTGCCATAAGCCGCTTGTTTGAGTTGACGTTTGGCAGACTTGAGGCAATAGGTATTGATAATCTTACCCCGTTTCAGCAAGAGAAAGTACTAACAGCTATAGATATGCAGATGCAGTACATAGCTGATAACGGTGATAGCGGAGCTTTAACAAGCATAAGCGTCCTTGATGTAAGTATGAGTTTCAAAGAAAACGAGAATGTTCCAGCAGGCATAAGCCCTGCCGCTTATAATCTTATGAAAACAACAGGGCTTATGTGCAGGAGGTTATAATGATACCTAATAAATTGCCGAAAATACCGGAAGAACTTTTTAAAACTAATACACGCATTGTACTGTATGCTCCTGAGCTTGACGAAAACGGCGCACCCGTAGTTGTGCATGATGCAGAACATCAATGTATATGGTCGGACAAGCGCAGGAGAACGGTTGATGCGGAAAAGAGAATAATTGAACTTGAGGGCAGCATCATCGTTGATGGTGATGTTGCCCCGGACACAAAAACAGCAGACGGTTACGCTGTCGTCTACGGAGAAAAGCTAAAAATTTATAAGGTGAAGAGGGCAAGAAATCCTGACGGCAGCGTGCACCATAC
>CABUWB010000052.1 GCA_902495025.1 uncultured Eubacteriales bacterium | reverse complement strand
TTTCTATCACCCTGCATATTTTGAGCACAGCCTGACCTTACGCTTTATTCTGTGGCTTGTTAAGGTGTTTGATGTGCCTGTTTCACTTATCGGCAGGTTTTTTACTTACCTTACAAAGGGCAGCCTGTTTACAGGCTCTGCGCTTGCGCTTGCTGACAGCCCCTTGCAGGACAGGTTTAAAATCTGCAGCGTAATAGGCAGCTGTATTTCTCTTGGCTTTGGCATAGGTCTTTTAATAAAGGGTGCACCCTTTGCAGAGTATATACCAATGCTTGTGATACTTGGCACCTCTGTTGTTATCTTTCTTATGGCTTATGCCCTTAACGCAGTAAAGCACAGCCTTGTTTTCAGATTTATCAGGTGGCTTGCCTGCAGTGAATAATGGTGATTTTATGAGTAAACAAAATATTATTGTTTTTGCGGTGCTTGCATTTGCAATAGGCTTTGCCTCGGCGCTCGGCTCTCTTATAGTAGGGCTTGGTATCGCCTGTGCGCTTACCTTTGTGCTTATGCTGCTTACCGATTATGAAAAGTCAATATATGTACTTGCGGCATACAGCGTAATTGATTATGTGCTGCGCAGCTTTGTGGGCGGCACACTTGCAAGCGCATGGGACGAGGCATATTTCCTTGCCCTTATACTGCTGTGGCTTTACAAGTGGGCATTCTGCCGTAAGGAAAAGCCGTTTAAGGCAGCACCTATGGACTTGCCTATTGTAATATTTTTCAGCGTTATGCTTATTGTGCTTATTGTCAACTCTCCCGATTTTTCTATCTCGCTGGAGGGCTTTCGTGCCATTGTGCAGTATGTTTTGTGGTACTTTGTTGTGCTGCAGCTTGTGCGGGACGAAAAGGGCGCACGCTCGCTTACCGTATTTTTTGTTGCCATTGTCGGTCTTATGGCGATACATGGCGTATATCAGTATATTATCGGTGTTGAAATGCCCGCAGGCTGGGTTGACCAGAATGAGGCAGGCGTAAGGACGAGGGTTTACTCCATTCTTACAAGCCCCAATATTTTTGGCTCGCTTTTAACGCTTGCTGCGCCAATGGCGGTTTCGCTCTGCCTTAGTGAAAAGGCAAGGGGCAGAAAAATCCTCTTTGGCTTTCTTGCGCTTATGATGATTGCGAGCCTTGTGTTCACCTCGTCAAGGGGTGCATGGATAGGCTTTGCCGTTGCCTTTGTGGTGTATGTGCTTTTAAACGACAGGCGTCTGCTTGTACCTGGCATTGTTGCCATGGTGCTTGTAATTGTGCTTGTGCCAAGCGTTGGCAACCGTATTACCTATATGTTAAGCCCCGAATATATTGAGTCAAGCCTCAGGGGCGGACGTCTTGTAAGGTGGCTCACAGGTCTTAGAATACTGGAGTTCTACCCCGTATTCGGTCTTGGTCTTGGTCATTTTGGCGGTGCTGTTGCCATGAATCATGGACTGTCCACCGTTGTTGATGTTGAGGTGGTAAACACCTTCTATATGGATAACTATTATCTTAAAACCGCTGTTGAGGCAGGTATTGTTGGTCTTGCGGCGTTTGTAATGCTTATGTACCAGGTGTTCATAAACGGTCTTAGAGTAGTTAAAATGACGGAGGGCGGCAGCTTTCACACTCTTGCCTGCGGCATACTTGCAGGCTTAAGCGGTGTTATTGTACACAACTTTGTTGAAAATGTATTTGAGGTACCGCTTATGACAACGGTATTCTGGATGTTTACAGGTGTACTTATGGCTGTATGGTACAGCAGAAGGCACAGTATAATTAAAGAAAATTGATTTTTTGTAACTGCCGTACGGCTGGAGGTAGATGCTATGATAAATTTATTAATAGCAGGTTATCACGGCTTTGGCAACTGCGGTGATGAGGCAATTTTACTTGCTATGACCACCAACATAAGGGCTATGGCGCCCGATGTTGACATTACCGCACTGTCCTATAAGCCTGATTTTACAAAAAGTGAATATAATGTAAAGGCCGTACAGAGGTTTAATGTTGCGGAGGTAGTTAAAACAATCCGTCACAGCGACATTGTTTTAAGTGGCGGCGGTACGCTTTTGCAGGACGGCACAAGTACACGCTCGCTCATGTACTACCTTGCAATTATCAAAATGGCAAAGTTTTTTAAAAAGCGTGTCATGCTTTATGCCAACGGTATAGGTCCCGTAAACGGCAGCCTTAACCGCCGCCTTGTTAAGTCGGTTGTCAATACCGTTGATATGATTACCCTTAGGGAAAAGCTCTCCGAGGCGGATTTAAGGAGCATAGGCGTCAGCAAGCCTAACATTATCGTTACTGCCGACCCTGCCTTTACGCTTTCCTCAATAAGTGATGAGCAGGCGGATAAGCTGCTTGCGGCAGAGGGAGTGCCAAGGGATAAACAGCTTGTGGGCGTGTCGGTGCGTGCATGGAGCAGGGCACTCGGCGGTGAGGAATATCTCGAGAGGATAGCCAAGGTCTGCGATAACCTTGTAAAAGAGGGCAAAAACGTGGTATTTGTGCCTATGGAGTATCCAAAGGATTTGGACGTGTCCCGCAAGGTTATGGCTAAAATGCAGGAAAAGGCGTATATACTTGTAAACCGCTACAATCCGCCGCAGATTATGGGCATTGTCGGCAGGCTTGACCTTATGCTGAGTATGCGTCTGCATACGCTGATATTTGCAGCTGTTAAAAACGTGCCTATGCTTGGCATTATTTATGACCCTAAGGTTGAATATTACCTCAAGGTGCTTGAAATGCCTGAGGCAGGCGATGTGCGCAGCGAGCATATAGATACCGACAAGGTAACAAAGCGTGCCATGGATATTTTTGCTGATATGGGCGGCTACAAGGCTACCTTGAAGAAAAATGCCGATGTTATGATGGATATGGCAAAGGAAAATGACAGACTGCTTAACAAGCAGCTTGATATTATAAGAGAGAAGAAGCGTTAACTATTTGATTGGATTGGAGGTTTGTGTGTGAAAAAGTTTGTTTTGGCAGCGGAAATTATACTTGCAACCTGTCTGCTTGCAGGCGGCACTGTCTTTGCGGCAACAGTGGGTACCGAAAGCGACCCCCTTGTTTCCAAAAGCTATGTGGACAGTAAAATAGAGCAGGTGCTCACACTTATAAACGGCAACGGTACGGGCGGCGGCACTGCCTCTGTCGATACTGACGCCATAGTAAATCAGGTTATTGAAAAGATAAACGGCGGCGAGCTGTCGGGCGGTTCCGTTGCTGTTGACGGCTATGTACCCGTCAGCGTTGCAGTCGGTCAGACCATTTACGGCGGCGAGGGCACCGAGCTTATCCTGCGTGCAGGCAAGGGCGAGGTCAAGGTTTCGGGTGTAGACGGTATTGCCGATATTACAACGGGCAATGAGCTTGCAACAGGCGCAAAGGTAACCAAAAATCATCTTATGATTGTCCCACGTAATGACGGCAGGGGCGTTAAGGTTACCGAGGCGGCATGGTTCCTTGTAAAGGGCGAGTATGAAATAAAGTAAGAGGTTTGGTATGGAAAAGGTTAATATTCTCGGTGTTCCCTTTGTAAATGTAAGCCCCGAGGGGGCGGTGGATAAAATATGCGAGTACCTTAATTCTGACGGTAAGCATATTGTATTTACTCCCAATCCCGAAATGGTTATGCTTGCGCAAAAGGACAGCGGGTTTAATGAAATACTTAATAAATCGGATATGAATATTCCCGATGGCATAGGTATTATATATGCCAGCAAAATCAAGGGACACCCCATTAAGCAGAGGGTTGCAGGCTACGATACGGTGCAGTCCGTTTTTGATAAAATAAAGGATACCGATAAAACGGTGTACTTTTTTGGCGGCAGCCCCGGTGTTACCGATGCAGCAAAGGCTGAAATGGAAAAGCTCCACAAGGGGCTTAAAATTGTCGGCTGTGCAAACGGCTACTTTGATGAACAGCGTGAAAAGGAAATTATTGCCGAAATTAATGAAAAAGCTCCCGATTTGCTGCTTGTCGGCATTGGCTTTCCCAAGCAGGAAAAGTGGATATATGATAACCTTGCAAGCCTTAATGTAAGGGTTGCAATAGGCGTAGGCGGCAGCTTTGATGTTATGAGCGGCAGGGTTAAAAGAGCACCCGATATTTTTATTAAGCTCGGGCTTGAGTGGTTTCACAGGCTTATTACTCAGCCAAGCCGCTTTGTAAGAATGCTGCAGTTACCGTTATTTATGTTAAAGGTAATATTTTCAAAGTGATTTGGTGGTTGTAATTTATAAATTAGAGTTTAGCGAAATGTGAGTATAAGGGCGGATATGGAATCCGCCCCTACGTAACCCATAATAGCATTGTTGCATTGCATACAAATTAAATGTTGGTGCGTTTGAATACCTTGCATATAAGATAAATCTGTGAAAAAATAAATTAACGTTGTAATTGATATGTAGGGGCGGATTCCATATCCGCCCGCCTACCTTACATATAATATAAACATTAATTTAAAACATAAGGAAATAAGAAAGGAGAATTTAAAATGAAAAGATATTTAATAAGTGCAGCGGCAGCAGCCATGGCAGCTATGTTGTTATCCACAGCGGTGTGGGCAGATGCCTCACAGTCAAGATATTTTGTGGATATGAATGAAAACAGCTACGGCTTCTGGGCTATTGACGAGGTAGACTCCCTTTACTCAAAGGGTGTTGTAAGAGGTGTCGGTCAGAACAAGTTTGCACCCGAAAAGCTGATGGAAAGAGGCGACTTCGTGCTTATGCTTGAAAATGCCTTCCACTTCCCAACAATACAGGTAAACAAGTACAATTTCTATGATGTAGCTGATGATGATTACTACTTTACCGCAATAAACAACGCAAGGGGCAACGGCATTGTTGAGGATACACCTATCTTCAACCCCGAAGACCCAATCAAGAGGGTTGATGCCTTTAAAATGCTTTACAACACAATGAATATGTACGGCTGTGTAGGCTCTAACGGCTCAACTGACGTGTCAATGTATTCTGACGGTTATCTGCTGCTTAACACAAAGGATAAAATTGCGGCAGCTACCCTTACAAACCTTGGCATTATAACAGGATCAAACGGCGAGCTTAAGCCAAACGATACCGTAACAAGGGCAGAGATGGCAATTATGCTTTCAAAGGCTATTGAGGTGTACGAGGCTAACGGCTCCAAGGAGGCAAACACAGGCACAACACAGTCGCTTAAACCTGTATTATCAGGTGCAGAGGCTAACCCCGACCCTGACAGGGTAAACAACACTAAGGAAAAGATTACTGAAACCTACTCTGTTTCGGGCGGCGAGAGCGCTGAAATTGAGGACGCAGAGGTTGCTGTTTCTTCGGGCGACGGTGTTAGCGCACAGGGCAGCGGCACAAGCCTTTCAATTACTGATACTAAGCTTACTACCTCATCAAAGGGCAGCAAGGTTATTTCCGTAACTGACGGCGCAGAGGCAGAGCTTGAAGGCATTGATATTAACGCAAGCGCAAACGAGTCCACAGGTATTTACGTGGGCGAGGACAGCGAGGTAAGCCTTGAAAGCTCTAAGGTATTTTCAAGATACGCAGGCGGCAGGGCTGTTGAGAGCAAGGGCATACTTAAGGTTGAGGACTCAACACTTCAGGCTGCAAAGGAGGAGGCTGTTAAGCTGTACGGCGGCACAAAGAACGACATCACATCATCGGATATTATAACCGAGGGTACAAAGAGCGGTATTGTTGTTGTAAATAATGGCGACGCTTACGATAAGGCTGTTATCAACCTTACAGACGTAACCTTTAAGGGCAGCAACAAGGCATCGGCTATCCTTGTGGAAAATGCAAAGGTTGTTATCAATTTTAAGGACGTAGAGCTGGAGGGCATTAAAAAGCTGCTCGATACAAGATACGATTACAGCAAGGGTATCAGAGATACCGAGGTTGAGCTTAACCTCGACGGTCAGAAGCTTGAGGGCGAGATTAACGGCGACGACAGGTCAATTGTTACATTAAAGCTCACAAACGGCAGTAATTTCAAGGGTGTGCTTAACTATACCGATACCGCAAAGGAAATGAACCTTGAAATTGACGGTACCTCACTGCTTGAACTTACAGATGACTGCTATATCGACGCATTAATTGTTACCGACGAGCGTATGAGAACAGACAGGGATTTCAGCTCCATTATTGATGATAACGGCGCTACTATCTACTATGACTCCGATAACCACGAAAATGATTACCTTAACGAGGGTACCTACGCACTGCAGAACGGCGGCGTAATTACCCCTGCTAATAAGGACTGATTAATTAAATAGTTAAATTTTAAGGGAGCTGTTTTAAAAACGGCTCCCTTTTTGCGGTGTGTTGGTTTTTGCGGGTTGCTGACTTTATTATAATATAAATTAATGTTTAGCGGAGTAACATCAACAACCTAACATTCAAATCAATAACGTATGGATTTACCGTAGGGGCGGCAACTTGCCGCCCGTCAATTATGATGTTGGTCTGTTATTTTACTTCGTTAAACATTAATTTATTCTAAAAAATCCGACAAAATTCCATAAATAGACATTTGTCTACAATTTCCAATAATTGTATGCTTGAAAATTTCTTCCTATTAATATATAATATATTACAAGATGGGTATTAGGCTCATTTTTTATTAACCGACGTGAACTTTCATTATAATATATATTTGTTAGGAGAATTGCGATGAATACTTACAGAGTAGGTATAGACATAGGCTCTACAACAATTAAGCTGGTTGTGCTTGATGAAAAGGACAACATCTGTTTTTGCGACTACCGCAGACATCTTTCCAACATACAGGAAACATTGCTTGGTCTTATAAGCGACGCTTACAAGGCACTGGGCGATGTTACCTTCGGGGCAAAAATAACAGGCTCGGGCGGTCTTTCCATTTCGGAGTGGATAGGCATACCCTTTATTCAGGAGGTTGTTGCCGTTGCAGGCGCTATTGAGAAAAACGCTCCTCGTACTGACGTTGCCATTGAGATAGGCGGCGAGGACGCTAAAATTATCTATTTCAAGGGTGGTATTGAACAGCGTATGAACGGTATCTGTGCAGGCGGCACAGGCTCCTTTATCGACCAGATGGCTACACTTTTGCAGACAGATGCAACAGGTCTTAACGAGTATGCCAAAAGCTACAATGTAATTTATCCAATTGCGGCACGCTGCGGCGTGTTTGCAAAAACAGATATTCAGCCGCTTATCAACGAGGGCGCAGCTAAAAGCGACCTTGCCGTATCAATTTTTCAGGCGGTTGTAAACCAGACAATAAGCGGTCTTGCATGCGGCAAGCCAATAAGGGGCAATGTCTGCTTTTTAGGCGGTCCGCTCCACTTTTTAACCGAGCTTAAGGCAAGGTTTATTGACGTGCTTAATTTGACTGATGATGAGGTAATTGATGTTGAAAATTCGCATCTTTTTGCCGCTATGGGCTCTGCTTATGCTGCTGACAGCTCCGCAGGGCTTACTTTTAAGCGCCTTATTGCAAATCTGGAGGGTGAAAAACACCTCACTATGGAGATTAACCGCCTTGACCCTCTCTTTTCCACACAGGAGGAGTATGAGGCATTTAAGGCAAGGCACGACAAGGACAGGGTTAAAAAGGCTGACCTTGCCGATTACAGGGGGGATTTATTCCTCGGTATTGACGCAGGCTCTACCACCTCAAAGCTGGCGCTTATAGGCAGCGACGGTACCCTGCTTTACTCGTTCTATGCGGGCAACGAGGGCAGTCCGCTTAAAATGGTAATGAAGGCTTTAAAGCAGATTTACCGCCTTATCCCCGACGGCTGTGAAATAAAAAAAGCCTGCGTAACAGGCTACGGCGAGGGCCTTATAAAAGAGGCGCTTATGATAGATTTGGGCGAGATTGAAACCGTTGCGCACTACAAGGCGGCGGCGTTCTTTGAGCCTAAGGTGGACTCCATACTTGACATTGGCGGTCAGGATATGAAGTTTATGCGTGTAAAGGACGGCGTTATTGACGATGTACTGCTTAATGAGGCTTGCTCGTCGGGCTGCGGCTCATTTATTGAAACCTTTGCAAAAAGCCTTGGCTTTTCCGTTGTGGACTTTGCAAAGGTGGCGCTTTTTGCCAAAAATCCTATTGACCTTGGCTCACGCTGTACCGTTTTTATGAATTCGAGAGTTAAGCAGGCGCAGAAGGAGGGTGCGGAGGTTGCCGATATTTCGGCAGGTCTTGCGTACTCGGTTATCAAAAATGCCCTGCTCAAGGTTATAAAAATTACGGACCCTAAGGATATGGGCAAGCATATAGTTGTGCAGGGCGGTACCTTCTACAACGAGGCTGTACTGCGTGCCTTTGAGCTTATCTCTTCACGTGAGGCGGTAAGACCAGATATAAGCGGTATTATGGGCGCTTTCGGTGCTGCCGTTATCGCAAGGGAAAAGTACGTGGAGGGTGAAAAGTCAACCATACTTAACTCACAGCAGCTTGACGAGCTTGAAATTACCTCAACACTCACACGCTGCAAGGGCTGTGCAAACAGCTGTCTTCTTACAATTAACCGTTTCAGCGGCGGCAGACGCTTTATTTCGGGCAACCGCTGCGAAAGGGGACTTGGCAGGGAGATTAACGATAGCTGCGTGCCTAACCTGTTTGACTACAAGTATAAAAGGCTGTTCAGCTACAACCCTATTGACCCAGACAAGGCTCCGAGGGGTGTTGTGGGTATCCCTCGTGTGCTTAATATGTACGAGGACTATCCGCTGTGGTTTACCTTCTTTACAGAGCTTGGCTACAGTGTTAAGCTAAGCCCAAAGAGCAGCAGGGCAGTGTATGAGCTGGGTATCGACTCCATACCTAGTGAGTCGGCTTGCTACCCTGCAAAGCTGGCACATGGACATATTGAGTCGCTTATAAATGACGGTGTTAAGTTTATCTTCTACCCCTGCGTTGCTTATGAGCATAAGGAGATTGAGTCGGCGGATAACCACTACAACTGTCCTATTGTTACCAGCTATCCCGAAAATATCAAAAATAATGTTGAAACCATAAGGGATAAAAATATAGATTTCAGAAATCCTTTCTTCAGCCTGCAAAGTGAGGAGTTTCTTGCAAAGCGACTTTGTGAGGAATTTCCCGAGATACCTGCCGACGAGGTGAAGCGTGCTGTTAAGAGTGCGTGGAACGAGTGGCAGCAGTTCAGGGAGGATATACGCAAAAAGGGCGAGGAAACCCTTGAATATATCGAGGAGAGCGGTATGACCGCCATTGTGCTTGCGGGCAGACCATACCACCTTGACCCCGAAATTAACCATGGCATACCCGAGCTTATAACAGGCTACGGTGTTGCCGTACTCACAGAGGACAGCGTGGCGCACCTCGGCAGTGTTGAAAGACCTCTTAACGTGCGTGACCAGTGGGCATACCACAGCAGGCTTTATGCGGCTGCGTCCTTTGTAAGGGAAAAGGAAAATATCGAGCTTATACAGCTTAACAGCTTTGGCTGCGGTCTTGATGCGGTAACCACCGACGAGGTGCACGATATTATGAACGCAACGGGCAAGATTTACACCCTGCTTAAAATTGACGAGGTAAGCAACCTCGGTGCTGTCAGAATACGTATACGCTCGCTGCTTGCAGCTCTTGAGGAAAGGCGTGAGCGCAGCTTTAAACCGCATGAGGCACTTAAGCGTG